>NZ_JBSFLQ010000023.1:0-137890 GCF_053599115.1 Streptomyces sp. NPDC001020
CAGGCGCACCTGCGGCACCTGAACCCGTTCCCGGGGAATCTGGGCACGGTGCTGCGGCGTTACGACAAGGTGGTGGTCCCGGAGATGAACCTCGGCGAACTCATCGGTCCACCAAGGTCGAGTGAGAACACTCAACCTTCGATGCGACAGAACATCAGAGACCCGGGTCGAGCAGCAGCTTGCCGGAGGTGCGTCGCGATTCGATGTCGGCGTGGGCCTGCTTGGCATCGCCCAGCGGATAACGGCCGGTGATGTCGATCCGCAGCTTGCCCTCCCGGATCTTGTCGAACAGGTCACCGGTGTGCCGCAGCAGCAACTCGCGGTTGTGGATGTGGTCCGCGTAGACCGCATACGTGATCTTGACGCTCTTCGGCAGGTCAAACATCTGCACGGTGGGGATGTCGCCGATCAGCGGTCCGTAGTAGACCAGCGTGCCGGCCCGCCGCAGTACCTCGATCGAGGGCCAGAACGTGGTGGCCCCGCCGCCGTCGAAGACCGCATGCACACCTTCGCCGCCGGTCAGGTCCTTGACCCGGCCCACGAAGTCGCCGCCGGAGGAGACCAGGACCTCGTCCGCGCCCGCCGCCTTGGCGATCGGGGCCTTCTCCTCACGCGAGACCAGGCCGATCACCCGTGCGCCACGCAGCTTCAGCAACTGGGTGACCATGCGCCCCACGCCACCGGCCGCGGAGTGCACGAGCGCGGTCTCGCCCTCGGCCAGTGGCGCGGACTCGGTGACGAAGTGGTGCGCGGTGAGCCCCTGCATCATCGTGGCGGCGGCCACGTCGCTCGGGATGTCGTCCGGGACCGGGACGGCCTGGTCGGCGGGGACCACGATCTTCTCGGCGTAGCTGCCGAACACCGAGACCCAGGCCACCCGGTCGCCGACCGCGAAGCCGCTGACGCCCTCGCCGAGCGCAGTGACCCGGCCGGCGCCCTCGACTCCGGGGACGAGCGGGAGACCGGTGGGCAGACCGAACCCGACACGGGTGCCGGTGTCCATGAAGTTGACGCCGGCGAAGTCGACGTCCACCAGGAGCTGACCCGGCCCCGCCTCGGGGTCAGGGCGTTCCTGGAGACGCAGTACCTCCGGTCCGCCCAGCTCTTCGATGACCACAGCGCGCATGGCGCACACCTCTTCCTGTCGGTACGACCGCCGGGACACCGGCGGCTGGATGGGGGAAACCTTGTTGTTACCGGTGCACGGGAACGTGTCCCGGATTCGACGCAGCCCGCGGCCGGGCCGCGTTCTCGGCCGGCGGCGGTTCAGGCCCGCAGCAGGGTGGACGCGTAGGCGGGGTTGGTGTAGTCGCGCCAGGCAGTGATCTTGCCGTCGCACAGCTCGTAGACCGCCATGTTCATCACCGGGGCGAGCTTCCCACCGGGCAGTGCGAGCCCGTGAATCTGCTCGGCGATGACGATGTCGCCGTTGACCGCCTGGTGGACGGTCTCGAACTGGACCTGTCCGAAGTTGGCGAACACCCCTTCCCACAGGGCGATCACCGCTTCCTTGCCGTTGACCGGACCGTCGCCGTAGGCGGTGAAGACGACGTCGTCGGCGAGGTACGGCGCGAGTGCGTCGGCGTCCTGTGCGTTGAAGGTCTCGACGAAGTCTCGGACCAGTGTGTTGTTGTCGGTAGCAGCCATGACAGGGGTCTCCGAAGGTTGCTGAGTGTCGGTTGTCGCCGATGCCGGCCCACGGCCATGAAGGGACGACGGTGTCCCGCCGGCACCGGCGGCTTGCGCGTTACGACGGTGACCTTAGGACGCCATTTTTGGACCAGCAAGTCCAGAAATTCTGGCGGTCGATTCCCGAAGAATCTCGCCGGAACTGGGGCATTCAGCAGCCGTCTACTGAGGCATTTAGCGGCCATCTGATGGACCAACGGTTCCAGGCGCTACGTATTCTGAACGCATGGCACTGACTGCGAAAGGCCGCGCCACCCGGCAGCGCATCATCGAGGGGACCTCGGCACACCTGCGCGGCGACGCCCCGGGCACCGTGACGCTGGACGACATCAGGGCGATCACGGGCACCAGCAAGGGACAGCTGTTCCACTACTTTCCCGGTGGGAAGGAAGAACTCCTGCTCGCCGTCGCCCACTTCGAAGCGGAAAGTGTGATCGCCGACCAGCAGCCCCACCTCGGCGCGCTGACCTCCTGGCCCGCCTGGTCGCGCTGGCGGAACGCCGTGGTGGCCCGCTACCGGGCGCAGGGGGCGAACTGTCCGCTCGGCACCCTGATGGACCAGGTGGGCAGCACTCCGGGCGCCGCCGAGGTGGCCGCTTCCCTGCTCACCCGCTGGCAGGAACTGATCCAGCAGGGCATCACCGCGATGCAGGCGGAGAACCTCATCGACCCGGCACTCGACGCCGATCGGGCCGCGGCCGCGTTCATCGCCGGAATCCAGGGCGGTGTCCAGATCCTCCGGTCCACCGGAGACAGCACACACCTCGAAGCAGTGTTCGACCTTCTGGTCGACCACCTCAAAGCGCGTGGCATCGAGGGGAGTTGAGGCCGTCCCTTACCGGGAACGGCGTTCCCGCAACGGCACTTGACGCGGGCCGTGACCCGTGGAGACGATCGGCGACGTGGACAAGCTGCTCGGCCGTATGTGCGCGGAGATCGTCCTCGGCTCACGCTCCGGGAAAGTAATCCGGATTTCCGGCCCCTTCGGTCCCTGCAGGTGAGGTGCCGGTCAGGCGGTCCAGCACGACCGTGGCCAGACGCAGCGCGGCGTGCAGCTCGCGCACCTCGGCGACGGTGGGGCGGACGATGTCCGACCAGTCACCGCTCAACCCCGGCCAGGTGGCGAGCAGCACCTGCGCGCCCTCGAGCCCGAGGTGGGCAGTGACGTCCATCCGACCCTCGCGGGCCGGAACCCAGGACAGCAGGATCTCGCCCGGCGGTATACGGGTGGGCGAGGTGAGCGGCGCCCAGACGGCCTGGAGCCGGCTGCCGGGGAAGCGGCCCACCGCGGTGACCAGTGCGCCGCGCACATCCCCGGGCATCGGCGACCTCACCAACGTCCGCAGAGCGACTGGGCGGTCGTAAGGGCCGTGATCCCGCACCACGGTCAGAACCGGCCTGCGGGCGCGGGCGCCCGGGAGCGGGCGCCGGGGAAGGGGCGGCGGTTCCAGGTGCGGGCCGCGAGCCGACCCCCCTCTCCTGCCGAACGTGATCACGAATACCTCCGTGCGGAAACACGACGCACGACGGCGCCGTAGGAATGGGTTCACACTCTCTCGTCGGCGTCCGGCACACACATCGGTCAATTGACTGCTTTTTGAAGGGGCGCGATTTGACTGGAACGGAAGGTCTGTTCGGACGGGGCGGCGAAGCTGTCATGTCCGGAGGCAACCCGAGGCGGGTTCCAGACCGTTGTCCAGGTGTGAGTAACACACGTATCTCCCGAACGCGGCGCCTGCGTCCCGCCCGCTCGTCCCGTCCGTGGACCCGGTACGGCACCGTCCTCGTCGTCAGCGCCGTGGTCGCGTTGAGTGGTTGCGACGCCGAGGGGAACACCGGCTCGACGTCCCGGCCCGCCGATCCCGTACGGACCACCGTCGCCGCCGGCCGCCCGGATGTTTCCGCCGCGCCGGTCCGGCACACGCCGGCGCACCGTGCTCTGCCCGGGGTGGGACCGGCCATGCTTGCCGACATACCGTCCGGAACTCGCCAGGTCCTGCTCGTCACCGGCGACGGCCGTTCCAGATCCACCTCGACTGTCCGGCTCTACGAGCGCACGGATGAGGGGTGGAAGCCGGCCGCCGTTTCCTGGCCCGCGCACAACGCGTTCAAGGGCTGGAGCGACGACCACCACCTGGGAGACCTGCGCTCGCCGATCGGTGTCTACGGCCTCACGGCGGCGGGCGGATTGCTGCCCGATCCGGGCACCCGTCTGCCCTACGACCACTCCGGCGGCTTCTCGGTCAACGGCACCGGGTTCGAGGGCGAACCGCTGGCCGGCTCCTTCGACTACGTCGTCGCCATCGATTACAACCGTGAGCCCGGCACCTCACCGTTGGACTGGACCCGGCCGCTGGGCACCGCCAAGGGCGGAGGCGTCTGGGTCCACGTCGACCACGGGGGCCCCACCCAGGCATGTATCAGCATCGCCGAGAAGCACATGAAGGAGCTTCTCCAGGCTCTCGACCCCGCCAAGGACCCCGTCGTCGTGATGGGAGACGCCACCTCGCTGTCGCGCTGACCGCTCAGGACTTCCCGCGCTTGGGCAGCCGCCAGCCGGGGCGCGGGAAGTGGCAGGTGTAGCCGTCCGGGTAGCGCTGCAGATAGTCCTGGTGCTCGGGCTCGGCTTCCCAGAACGGGCCTGCCGGAGTGACCTCGGTGACCACCGGGCCCGGCCACAATCCCGATGCCTCGACGTCGGCGATGGTGTCCTCGGCCACTCGCCGCTGCTCGTCGTCCAGGTAGAACACGGCGGAGCGGTAGTCGTCCCCGATGTCGTTGCCCTGCCGGTTCTTCGTGGTCGGATCGTGGATCTGGAAGAAGAACTCCAGGAGCGTCCGGTAATCGGTGACCTCCCCATCGAAGACGATCTCGACGGACTCGGCGTGCCCCCCGTGGTGACGGTATGTCGGGTCGGCCAGGTCACCGCCGCTGTATCCCACCCGCGTCGCCAGGACGCCCGGCTGCTTGCGGATGAGGTCCTGCATGCCCCAGAAGCAGCCGCCCGCCAGTACGGCCCTCTCCTCGCTGCCGGCCATCGCCTGTCACCGTCCTCTTCACATGTCACGTCGCCTCCGGCCGACCTCGCGGGGTCGGCCGGTCGGCCCTGGGCGCGTCACCCTTCCGGAGAAGGCGACGCCCCCCTAGACTGACACGCCCCTCATCACCGGTCAAATAGGTGACGCGCGAATCGAAGAACGGCGACGGCATCCGGCGCGCCGTACCGGGGACGCACACATGGACCAGGGTCCCCGGTAGGGGGCACACGCGCTCGCGGCGGCACGCGCCGCGCACTCACCTCACTTCCGTCATCTGAGGCCGAACGCCCGGACCACGGTCTGGGTCACGGCGTTGCCCGCCCCGTCCCGGGCAGCCGCCCGCAGCGTCACGAACCGCGCGTTCGCGGGAGCGTCGAGGCGGAAGCCCCGGCCCTCGCTTCCGCGTACCGGCTCCGTCCGGTGCCAGGTGGTCCCGTCGTCGTAGGAGACATCGAGCGTGACGGAACGGAATCGGTCCGCCGTGACGCCGGGCAGGTGTGCCGGAGTCACTGTCACCTCGGTGTGCCGCCGCGCCTTCCCGGACAGGTCCGTGGTCACCGCGTAGTCCACCTGGGCCAGCGGCAGCGCTTCCAGGGCCGTATCGCTCACGTGCCCCGAGACGAAGTCCCACTCGGTGTGCGTGTGGGTCGAGTACGGCCGGTCCGGCAGGTCGCGCGTGGTGTCCGCCACCAGACGGTAGGGGAGTCTGCCGGGCTTGACGTCGGCGTTGATCCAGTCATCCCCTTCGGCAAGGAGCGTGCCGCCCTGGTAGAGGGCGGTCCGCACGGTCGCCTTCGGGTCGAAGACGACGCCCGCGTGGCCGCCCGAATCCCCGTAGCCAGGAAGGCCGAAGAGGGCGATGAGGTCGCCCACCCGGGAGGGCGCGGTCAGGAGGAAAGGTGCGCCACACAAGGTGTTGACATGTATTTGCAGTGCGCCGTCCTGACCAACGGTATGTATGAACACCTTGTGTGCTGGCGCGGGCACCCACCAACATCGCGTGGCGGGCGATCACCGGAAGGCTCCTGCTCCTGTCCTGAGGTCCGCTCGAGTTCCCGGACCGCGCATCCCACGAGCCAGGTGGCGACGCCCGTCAGCGCATCGTGTCGCCGCGGCGCTCCTGAGCAGACAGAAGGGAGCCGACGAGACGACGCTCGACGACGTGCGAGCGGCCACGGCGACCGGCAAGGGCAGTCTGTACGGAGTTGTCCGCCACTGTTTGGGTGCGTGACACCCGCACAGCCGGAAGCACCTGTGTGCCGGGGTCTCAGCCGCGAGAGCCGTTCGCCTCGGGCGCGTCCGACGGAAGAGCCGCCGTGTACAGCTCGCGGATGCTGATATCGGCACCGGCTTCGAGTCTGCGGAAGACCCAGTCGATGGGGCGACACTCCCGCACGTCGGGCAACTGGACGACGAGGGGCGCAACGGAGAGGACATCCGCTGTGTGGTGCCAGGCCCCACCGGCGTAACGGGTCAGGATCTCACCGATGTAACAGCCGAAGGCCACAAGTGACTCGGCCATCTCTTCACCGGTGGCGCCGTCGGTTCGGAAGCCGTCGACGATGTCCTCCACCAGATCGATGCTTGCGGGAGTGTAGTCCAGCTGCACGCCACTGATGTCGTCCGCGGCCTCGACGATGGCGGCTGCGAACCGAGGCGCGCTGTCAGGCTCCAGAGGGTGGTTCAAGTGCAGCTGCATGTTCGTCCTCGGACTGTTGCCGGCAATGTCATCGAGGCTAGCCGGAGAACCCCGGCCGAGCATGCCCCCCAACGTATGCATTGGTCACCGACGTGCCGTGACACGAACAGACACCATACGGAGTGTTTGCGCTCACGGAGTGCATGTGCGCAGGTTCTGAGGCGCTACCGCACGGTCCGCCATCCGCGCGCGGACTTCTGCCGGTGGGCACGACCGGGGACGAACCTGTCAGGCCGGCCCACGACCACGCCGCCGGAATGGCCGTCGATGCCGAGCTGCGCGAAGCCCTGGTGAAGGCCGCCGCTGAGGAGTAGAGGCTTCGCCAAAGGCGCGACAGAAGGCCCGATCAGGCGAACCAGACGAGCGGGCGGACGCCACCCACGGGTGTTCACACGCTCCGGGTTCACCCGGTAGCCCATGTCCCACATAGCGGGACATGGGTGGACACCGAATCGCCCGGCGGCGATTCGGTGTCCACCACAGAACTGAGGCACATGGCCGCCGGCACAGCCGGAGGACGCGGACGGCGTCGCCCCCGTCGTCGTAGGCGATGACGACCCACCGAACCGAAGATCTCCTCCCGGCGATCCGCATGGAGTCGTCGACGTCGGCGAACGACGTGGTGGGCCTGCTCCAAGCCCTCGTGGGACTCGTGGACCGGTGACGTGTCATCGGGTCGGCAAGGTGTCGGGGGCGTTCGGGTCGCCGACCTTCAGGGACTCCACCAGCTCCTTCAACTGCGCCCAGGCCCTCCTCGCGACGGCCGTGGAGGAGGGTCAGGATGCCTGGCGAACCTCGCGGCTCAGCAGACGGCAGAGCCAACGGAAGCGGGTCCGGCGGGCGTCTCGGGACACTTCGGTGTGTGGCGCCAGTTGGTCGAAGCCGTGGAAGCCACCTGCCCAGACATGCAGTTCAGCGTCTCCGCCTGCCTGCCAGATACGCGTCGCGTACTGGATGCATTCGTCGCGAAAGGTTTCTGCAGCCCCGACATCGATATAGGCGGGCGGCAACTGGGACAGGTCCGTTGCGCGGGCGGCCGCGGCGTAGCACGAGACCTGCGAGCTGTTCCTGTCCTTGCCGAGAAGAGCGGTCCAGCCCAGGTCATTGGCGTGGCGGTCCCACACGCCCAGGCCGGTCATCTGGTGTGCGGAAGGACTGTCGTTGCGGTCATCGAGCATGGGACACATCATCAGCTGGCCGAGGATGCCGGGGCCGTTCCGATCGCGGGCCATGAGGGCCAAGGCAGCAGTGAGGCCCCCACCGGCGCTGCCGCCTGCGATGATGACACGTTGAGGATCCACGCCGAGTGTGTCGGCGTGTCGGGCGAGCCATACCAACCCGGCATAGCAGTCCTCTATCGCCGCTGGGTACGGGTCTTCAGGTGCCAGCCGATAGCCGACGGACACGACGGCCAGCTCGAGGGGCTCGGCCCACTCCTGGAGGATGGTCTGCATGCCGGTGCGGTTGGATCCGCCGATCATGCCACCGCCGTGCATGTGATAGACAACTGGCGCCTCTTTGCGCAGGCCGGTGGGGCGTGCGACAAGGAGTGAGACGTCCGGTGCTCCGTCCGGACCGGGCGCGAGGAACTCCTGGATCTCGAACCTTCCCTGGTCGCGCAGCTGATCGAGTGTAGGGTCCGCCGTTGCGAGTTGCGCACGCCATCGGGGGATGTCGTCAGCCGACACCAGCGTGTTTTCTTGCGATGGATCCAAGTGCTTTAACTCCGCAGCGAGTTCGGCGCTGAAGGGTACGGGTGGTGCCATGCGCTGCCATTGACTTCGTTTGCTGTTCATATGTCTTTCGTTCGAGGTGGCCGACATGGGCCGTCGATGGAAGTGACAGATCTGTAAGTCAGGTCGGACAACTTGTGGGGTGGCGGAGACTGCGTGTCCTGGTGCGCTGCTTGCGGCCTTCTGCCCTCCTGCCTTACTCAGTCGGGGTCGGGTGGGACTCTGACCGATCGGTCCGGGTGATCTGCAGCAGTCGGTCGTTGTTGGGAGCCTTCGGCAGCAAACTGTTGAGAGAGCCGCCGGGCGTGGTGGAAGCAATGTAGCGGGCGTGCAGTTGGCCACAGGCGGCGTCGATGGATGAACCGAGCTGACGTCGTCTGGTGGCGTGGACACCGAGTGCTCGCAAGCCGGCGACGAACCGCTCGACGTGTCTCGGCGACGGCGAACGGTAGGAGGGATCCGCTCCCACTGCCTTGTTGTACCGGATCACGCTCACATGGAACAGTTCTGGTCTTGAGCGTGAGACCACGAGCCTGGCGAGCCGGCGCAGGTGGTCGTCAGTGTCGTTGACACCGGCTATCAGCAGGTAGGCGAGGTAGATCTTGCGGCGAGCAGAAGCCGCGTGCTCGTCCAGAATCGCCAGATTTTCGTCCAGGGGAAACTGCTTTTCCAGCGGAATGAGTTGAGCTCGCTCGTCCCTGAACGGCGAGTGCACCGACAGGGTTACCGTGACCTGCGGGTGTTCCCTGGTGAGCCTGCGGAGATTTGGCGCGAAGCCCACGGTGGAAACGGTCACGCGACGCGGTGAAATACCGCCGTAACCGTTGTCCGACAGCAAGGTGAGTGCATCGAAAACATGGGGATTGGCCAGCGCCTCCCCCATGCCCATGAACGCCACGCTGTCCGGCAGCTCCTTGTCCTGCAGTCGCCAGTGCGGGTGCACGACCTGCGCGTAGATCTCGTCAGCCGTCAGATTTCTGGTGAGGCCGCCGGCCCCAGTCGCACAGAAAGTGCACCCCAGTCCGCACCCTGCCTGGGACGAAACACAGATCGAGGACCATCCGGCTCTGTAGCGGGAGAGAACTGTTTCGAATCGTGTTCCTCGATCCGACTCGAAGACAACCTTCTCTACATGATCCTCTGACTGACAGGAAACCGGGACGATGGGGAGTAGACGTGGCCCGAACTGTTCGGCAAGGCTGCCGCGAAGGTCGGCAGGCAGTTCGTGGACGGCCTCGAAGGTATCCGCGTCCCCACGGCGCATGGCGGTGACGAGCTGACTGTAACGGAACGGGGGTGCGCCCACGGACGTCAGATGGTCCTGGATCGATGCCATTCGAGTGCCGGATGGGGGGGATGGCAAGTGTGACTTGCGGCCGCTGTGCGCGGTCGCGTGTGATGTTGACATGGTGATGGCTCGTCATCAGTTGATGTGCACAACCTACAGAGGAGGGATTTCGATTACCCATGCGGTGGAGCGTCACACGCAATCGCTGTGCCTGCAGTCGTTCTGCATTTCACAGCGCCGAAGCCGTCAGAGGCTTGTTTTAGGCAGTAATCAATGAAGGAATCCCTGACCCCAGTACTCCCAGGAGAACGCGCATAAGGGAAGCAAGGGGAAACAGCCGAAGAGGGCGCCACGCTTCCACGCGTTTTTCATCCACGAATGCGATGATTGGGATGCGCGTTATGAGGGGCGCAAGCCGACGCCATGACGGGCGTCGCGTGACTACGGTCTGTCAACCTCAATGAGCATGCCGGTGACTCTAGCACACCGAAAGTTCGAGTCCAGTGGATTGATGCCTTCACTTGGCCAGTGAGCATTTTTCAACCTCGGTTTGAGGTGTTGAGGCGCAGGGTGCGGACGGCTTTGACGACGTCGGTGACGCGGGGAGTGCCGTGCCAGGCGTCGCGGGGCAGGCGGGACTTTCGAAACACGCGCTAGATGTCGTGCACCGAACCGGACAGGACGGTGAGGGCACAGCAGGTTTCGCGTTTCCTGAGGCACAATCCAACATGCCAAGCTACGTGTGACAGCCGCCCGGTTTGCCGCCTGTTTCCGGCCGGGGCCGCGCCCTGAGGGTCGCCCGTCTCGCTTGGAGGAGACCATGCCCACATCCACCCACATGCCCACCGACCCGATGTCGAGCCACCGGGCTATCGAGCACCTGGTCGTACGTTACGCCGAGCTCGTGGACGACGGCGATTTCGCAGGACTCGGCATCCTTCTCGCTGACGCCGCCTTCACGGGCAGTGGCGAGCCGGTGAGGGGCGCGACGCGATCGAGAAGATGTTCCAGGACACACTGATCGTCTACGCCGACGGCACGCCGCGAACCCAACATGTCACCACCAATGTTGCCATCGAGGTCGACGAACAGGCAGGCACGGCCGTCTCGCGTTCGTACGTCACCGTGTTGCAGGCGCTGCCCGACCTGCCGCTGCAACCCATCGCCGGCGGTCGGTACCATGACCGCTTCGAGCGCCGTGATGGGCAGTGGCGTTTCGTGGAGCGGCGGGTCCGCATCAACCTGGTCGGCGATGTAAGCCGCCATCTGCGCCAGGCTGCCGCACAGCGATAGTCCTCCCTCCGGGACCGGCTCGTTTCGAGCCTCACCCACAGCTCAGACCAGCCGCAACGAGGAATCACCTGCGGCGACGACGGGAACCCGGCCGTCGGCCGTCAGGAGTTCGTCCACTCGCGCGGTCGGAGGTGTCGCTGAATCGACGCGTCGGTGCCGTCAGCGGCTCAGCCCGCCAGACGGTAGGAGCGCATCGGCGAGTTCGGCTCGAAACCGATCCATGGGTACACGGGTGCCCCTGCTGCGGTCGCGTGCAGGGGTGGCAGGGGTCAGGTAGCTGCCTTCCCGGTGGGGAGCTGAGCGGGGTAGGGCTGACCGAAGTCGGCCGAGCGGCTCACGTTCTCCCAGGCCGTCGCCTCGTCGAGCTGGCGGCGGGAGTAGTCGAGCGCGAGGCCCACCGCGGTCACGCCCAGGAGCAGGTGGCTGGGGACCGAGCCGGCGTGCACGGTGCGCACGATGATCTCGGCGGCACGCTCGGGGTCTCCGGCCGCGGGGGTGGAATCGTCCTGGAACAGTCGGCTCATCAGGCCCACGGTCTGGTCATAGGCGTCCGGTACTTCGTGGACGGTCATGGAGGCGCCGGCCCAGTCGGTGGCGAAGCCGCTCGGCTCGACGGTCATCACCTGGATACCGAAGGGAGCCGTCTCCGCCGCGAGGCTGCGACTGAAGCCGTCGACGGCGAACTTGGCGGCTTGGTAGGAGGCGAGGCCGGGCTGTCCGCCGACTCGGCCGCCGATCGAGGAGAACTGCACGACGGTGCCCGATCCCTGCTTCCGCATGGTCGGGAGTACGGCCTTGGTGACGTTGTAGACGCCCCAGAAGTTCGTCTCGAACTGGGCGCGGAAGTCGTCGTCGTCCGCTGTCTCGATGGGAGACAGGTTCGCATAGCCCGCGTTGTTCACGAGGACGTCGAGACGCCCGAAGTGCGCGACGGCCGCTGCGACGGCCTCGCGGGCCGCTTCCGGATCGGTGACGTCCAGGGGCAGCGGGAGGAAACGGTCGCCGAACCGGCCGAAGGCTTCCTGGAGGGCCTGCGGCCGACGGGCCGTGGCCACCACGCGATCGCCTGCCTCGAGGACAGCGCCGGCCAGGGCGCGACCGAAGCCGCGCGAGGTGCCAGTGATGAGCCAGACCTTGGGACTCTCTTCATTCATGACTCTAGTGAAACACCGTTGCGCTATTAATGCAACAGCGTAGCGTTAAGGCGTTTTCCCAGCAGCGGACGAGGTTGCGTTAACCTTGCTCCGAGTAACGCAACATCGTCTCGTTACTGCGGCCTAGGATGTTCTCCATGAGTGAGGTCATCCAGCGTGCGCGCAGCGCAGAAGCCAAGCAGGCGCGCGAACAGGCAATCCTTGACGCTGCTTACGCGCTGGCCGCGGAGCACGGCGTACGGACGATCACACTCACCGACATCGCCGCGGCCATCGGCATGCACAAGTCCGCGCTGCTGCGCTACTTCGAGACCAGGGAACAGATCTTCCTCAAGCTGACCGCCCAGGGCTGGCAGCTATGGTCCGCCGACGTACGGCGCGAACTCGAGGACCACACGCACAGCACGCCCGCCGAAGTCGCCCGGGTGCTCGCCGGCACCCTGGTCTTGCGCCCCCTGTTCTGCGACCTGCTCGCCCACGCCCCGCTGAACCTGGAGAGGAACGTGTCGATCGACTCGGTGCGCTCCTTCAAACAGTCGACACTCCGCGAGGTCGACCTGATCTGCGGTGAGCTCGAGCGCCTACTCGGACTCACCCGGCAGCAGGCGGTCGACACCGTCGCCACGGCGACCAGCATGGCGGGAGCTCTGTGGCACATGGCCACTCCCGGCGAAAACCTGCGCCGGCTCTACGAGAGCGAACTCCCCCATGCCATCGTCGACCTCGAACCTCAGCTCACCCGGGTCCTCACCGCCTTCCTCACCGGAGTCAAAGCGCAGACTTCCGCGAACGCCTGACGCCTCCCGGTCCAAGCGGTCCACGAGTCGCGGGTCAGGCGCGGTTCTCCGCCTGGAACATCCAGCTCTGCTTTTCCAACTCGGCGGCCAGCCCGATCAGCAGGTCCTGGGTGACCGCATCCGCGGCGGCGGTCTCCTCGATGCGTTCCCGCACCCCTCCGATGACCGCGGCGAACGACTGGACGAGGGCGTCGATGGCCTCGGTGTCCTGCCGCCAGCCGGCCGGGAAGGCGGGCACGCCACTGGTCGCGGCGATGGTGGCGGCCCGGCCGTCCGGGCTGACGCCCAGCGCGGCAGCGCGTTCGGCGACCGTATCGGCGAAGTCGCGTGCGCTGACGACCACTTCGTCGAGCTGAAGGTGGACGGAGCGGAAACGCGGACCGTACAGGTTCCAGTGCGCCTGCTTGGCCACCAGGGACAGATCGAGCAGGTCGACCAGGGTCGCCTGCAGAGCCTTCCCCACGACCTCGCGGTCCTCGTCACGCAGCGGACTGTTGATGACGGTCATGACAGTGGATTCCTTTCGCTTCTGCCCGGGACGTCACCTCCGCGGCGTGCGCCGCTCTGCGGAGCCGGTCAGGGACCGCAGGGACTCGCCCCCGGAACAACCGGCGACTTCTTGGGTCGAAGGCCGGGACGACGCCCCCACTCTCACCCGTCCGCCCGCCGTCGGTCATCGGTCAGTTGACGGTCGGAAATCATCACTCGGGTCCCGAGTGCCGGCACCTGCGACTCAGTCAATCGACTGCTCCCTCGCCGACGGGACCGGACACGCACGCCGCCTTCCAGTGCGAGACCATCGTCAAGAGCACGGCCCCGACCGTCGCCCGCACCCCGTCCAGCAGCGCGCTATTACGGCGTAATAGCGCCACCCTCAGGCCTCACGCACCACGGACTGTCGCCCGCTTCTGCGCGGGCAGACGTCAGGGGACTGGACCCGCGTCCGCTCCCCCGTCGTCCGGGGTCGGACAACTCCCACGACACCTGACCCGGCCCCTTCGCGGTCGGCCTGAACCATGCGGTCCGTTTGTTTCGTTCACCCGGTAGCGGGCAGTTGCGACAGGCACTTCGTCGGCACGCTCCATCCACACCGCACCCCGAGGAAGAAAACATGCGACTGGGTCTGGCCCTCCCCACCTTCGGTACCGACGCCCACGCGGACGGTGTCGTGCGTGTCAGTCTGACCGCCGAAGAGCTGGGGTACGACTCCCTGTGGACGGGGGACCGGGTGCTCGCGCCCCGCTCGCCGAGCGCGCCCTACCCGAGCCAGGACGGGGTGATGCCACGGGTCTACGAGAACCACATGGACCCGCTGACGAGCCTGGCCTTCGCCGCCGCCCACACCAGCCGTGTCCGGCTGGGCACCAGCACGCTCAACGGCCTGTGGCATCCCCCGCTGATGCTCGCCCGGTCGCTGACCACCCTGGACGTGCTCAGCCGCGGGCGCCTGGACGTCGGGTTCGGTCTCGGCTGGATGCCCGACGAGTACGCGGCGGTGGGCGTGCCCTGGGAAGGCAGGGGCGCCCGGCTCGACGAGACGCTCGACATCCTGGAGGCGTACTGGGCCAAGGACGAATTCGCCCATCGGGGCCCGCTGTTCACCGTTCCGGAGACCGTCGTCGGGTTGAAGCCCGAGCAGCGGCCCGGTCCCCCCGTCCTGCTCGCCGCGTTCTCCCCCGCCGGGCTGCGCCGGGTCGCCCGGCGGGCCGCCGGCTGGCTGCCCGTGGCCATGCCGCTGCCCCACCTCATGGGTATGTGGAAGACGGTCGTCGAGGAGGCCGAGCGGGCCGGCCGGAACCCCGCCGAACTGCGTATGGCGCTGCGGGTGAACCCGGAGCTGACGGGTGTGGAGGCCGAGCCGGAGCAGGTTCCGTGGTCGGGCACGCTCGGCCAGTACGTCGACTACGCGCGCGCCGCCGCCGAGGCGGGCGTGCACGAACTCTTCATCGACTTCGGGCAGTCGCCCGCGACCCTCGACGAACGCGTGGACATGGCCGGTCGTTTCATCGAAGGCGTACGGAAGGGCTGACGGGGCGCTCCCGGGAAGCCTCTCCCCCACCACCGACGATGCCGGTGGCCCGTACCGCCCGGCGCGGCTTCGGGCCGCCGCGCCGGGCGGTGACGCGAGCGGTCCGCGCGGACCGGTCAGTTGCCGCCGGCCAGGGGCACGCCGAGCAGGCTCTCCAGTTCGGTGATCGTCCGCCGTGGTTCCCTCGCGTGCACCGTGGCGAAGCCCAGCTCCGCGGCGGGCGGGAGGTGTTGCTCGGTGTCGTCGACGAAGACGCACTGGTCGGCGGTCAGGTCGAGCTCCTTGAGCACGAGCTGGAAGATCTCCGGTTCCGGCTTGCGCAGGCCGTGGTCCTCGGAGATCACGACGGCGTCGTAGTCAAGGTCGTATCCGGCGTAGAGATTCCACGGCTCCCTCCCGACCGAGTTGGAGAGGATCCCGACCTTCACTCCGGACCGGCGCGCGGCAGCGGCCGTCGCGATGAGCGAGGGCTGCGGGCGCAGGTCGGCGAAGATGCGGCCCAGCAGGTTGCCGGGCGTGACGCCGAGTCGTTCGGCAGCGTCGGTGTTCCACTGGGTCTGAGTGATCGCGCCGCGTTCCAGTTCCTCGGTCCTCCGGATCATCTCCTCATTCAGGTAGAGGGTGTTGAGCAAGGTGCCCTCGGGTAGTCCCTCGCGTTTTTCGAAGGCGAGTGCGGCCGGGACCAGGGGTGTGGTCAGCACCCCGCCGAAGTCGAGGACGAGGCCTTTGCGGTAGGTCATGGAGAAACCTTAGACGTCGGTTCGCGGGACAGCTGATCCGAGGGCGGCGGGAACGACACACATGTGTGCGCCGGGGAGAAACGTAGCGGAGTGGGGAGTCGGTCGGTCCCTGCGGGTGCGTGGGCGTCCGGCTCCGGGCGCCGCCGTGCCGGGAGTTCAGCCCGTGCACGGCGCGTTCCGGCGTGGGTGTGCCGGATCAGCCCCGGTATGTCTCCAGCAGTCGCAGCCACACCTCGCTGATCGTGGGGAAGGGCGGGACGGCGTGCCAGAGGCGGTCGAGGGGTGCCTCGGTGGTGATGGCGATGGTCGCGGAGTGCAGGAGTTCGGCGACGCCGGGTCCGGCGAAGGTGGCGCCGACGACGGTTCGCCGCTCGGGGTCGATGAGGACGCGGGCCGTGCCGCGGTAGTCGGGAGTGTGCTGTACCGCGCCGGCCAGGTGGCCGATCTCGTAGTCGACGACGTCGACACGGCGGCCGGCTCGTTCGGCTTCGGCGGTGGTGAGGCCGACCGCGGCGATCTCGGGGTCGGTGAAGACGACCTGCGGGACGGCCACGGTGTCGGCGGTGCTGGTGTGCGCGCCCCAGCGCCGGGTGTCGAGGGGTGTGCCGTGCGCGCGGGCGGCGATGACGGCGCCCGCGATGCGGGCCTGGTACTTGCCCTGGTGGGTGAAGAGGGCGCGGCGGTTCACGTCGCCGACCGCGTAGAGCCAGTCGCCGGGGACGGCGGTGACGGTCAGGGTGTCGTCCGCGGTGAGCCACTCGCCGGGTGTGAGGCCGATGGTCTCCAGGCCGATGTCGTCGGTGCGCGGTGCGCGGCCGGTAGCGAACAGCAGTTCGTCGGCCGTGAGTCGGGTGCCGTCGGACAGGGTGAGGTGGATGTCGCCGTCCGGTCCGCCCTCCCGTACCGCGGCGTGGACGGTGGTGTCGAAGCGCAGGTCGGCACCAGCCGCACGCAGCCGTGCGGCGACCAGCTCGCCCGCGAAGGGTTCCATGCGGGGCAGCAGTCCGCTCTCGCGGGCGACGAGGGTGACCCGGGTGCCGAGGGCCTGCCAGGCGGTGGCCATCTCGGTGCCGACCACGCCCGCGCCCACGACGACGAGCCGCCCGGGGGGCTCCTTCGCGCTGGTGACCTCCCGGCTGGTCCAGGGGTGCAGGTCGTCGGCCCCGGGCAGGTGCGGCACCGCGGCGCGGCTTCCGGTGCACACGGCCACGGCGTGCCGGGCCTGGAGCAGGACCATGTCACCGTCGGGGGTGTGCACGCTGACGCGGCGGGGTCCTGCAAGCCGGCCGTGTCCGCGCAGCAGGTCGATGCCCGCCGACTTCAGCCACTGGACCTGGTCCTCGTCGTCCCAGTGTGCCGACATGCGATCGCGGTGTGCCAGCACGGCCGCGGTGTCCAGCGGCCCGGCCACCGCCGGGTTCAGCCCGGGGACTCGGCTCGCGTCGGCGCGCAGCAGCGCGGGGCGCAGCAGTGCCTTGCTGGGCTCGCAGGCCCAGTACGAGCATTCGCCGCCGACGAGTTCGCTCTCGACGATGACGGTGCTCAGGCCCGCGGCGACGGTGCGGTCGGCGACGTTCTCGCCGACAGGTCCCGCGCCGATCACGACGACGTCGTAGGTACGGATGTCTTCGGTCGTCACGGGTGCTCCAGGTGTGAAATGTGGGGTGTCGTGGGTGGGGTGGGGTCCGGGATGCCGGGGCGGGGGGCGGCCGGGGCGGCCGGGGCGGCCGGGGCGGCCGGGGCGGCCGGGGTTGATGCTGTGGCGGCCGCCCCGTGGGTGTCGCCGTGCGCGGCGTCAGCGGCCGGGCGCGCGTTCGGTGACTTCTTGCAGGAACCACTCGTTGCCGTCGGGGTCGGCGAACGACGCGAAGGAGCCGTAGCTGGCGCGCTCGGGGTGAAGTCCGGGCACTCGGTGGGCGTTGCCAGGATGGTGGAAGATGCCCGTGACGTCCTGGAACGGCTCACTGATGTCGACGCCGCGGCTCTCCAGCTCCTTCCGCGCCTCCTCGATGTCGGTGACGATGAGGTGCAGGCCGTGCAGGGTTCCCGGCTCCGCGTGGGTGAGGCCCTCGCCGAAGATGACCGAGCAGCCCGAGCCGGGCGGCGTCACCTGCACGACCCGGTAACCGTCGTTGATCGGGAAGTCCGCGTCGAGGCGGAAGCCGAGCTGGTCGACGTAGAAGTCCTTGGCCTTGTCGACGTCGGAGACGGGGATGACGACGACTTCGAGCTTCAGGTCCATGGCAGTTCTCTCGCTTTCCGTACGTTCACTGTCGGGTGGCGCTGACTCGCTATCGGGTGGCACGCGCGGCTTGCTCGATGACCCGGGTGACGGCGCCGGGGTGGGAGACGGCGACGGAGTGCGAGGCGGCGACCTCGGTGGTGTGGGCGTGAGCCCGATTGGCCATGAAGCGCTGCGCGGCGGCCGGGATGTTCAGGTCCTGCGTGGTGACGATGTCCCAGCTAGGGATGGTCTTCCAGGCGGCGACGGTGGCCTTCTCCTCCAGCGCGGCCTGGGCGATGGGGCGCTGGGTGGCGGCGGCGAGAGCGGCCTCGTTGCGGGGAACGTCCGCGGCGAACTGGTGGCGGAACTTGTCCTGCTGGATGTAGAGGTCGGTGCCCTTGGTGCCGTCGGCGGCGGTGAAGGGGACCGGGTCGAGGGCGTCGGGGAGCGTGGAGCCGGGGTACTTGTTGGTCAGCTCCAGTGCCGTCTCGCCGGGTGCGGGCAGGAACGCCGCCACATAGACGAGGGCCTTGACCTGGGGGTCGTTCGCGGCGGCCTCGCTGATCACGGAGCCGCCGTAGGAGTGGCCGACAAGGATCTTGGGACCCTTGACGTGGTCGAGGATGCTACGCAGCGCGGTGGCGTCGTTGTGGGGGCCGCGCAGGGGGTTCGCGGCCGCGATGACGGGGTAGCCGTCGGCGCGCAGCCGGGCGACCACGCCGTTCCAGCTGGAGCCGTCCGCGAAGGCGCCGTGCTCCAGCACGATGGTGGGCTTGGCCTGGCCCTTGCCGGCCGACTGGCCGGCATCGGCGTTCGCGTTTCCGGCCAGAGTGAAAGCCCCGAACGCGACACCGGCCGTGACGGCCGCCCCGGCACCGGTGAGAATCCGCCGCTTGCCTGCACGCTTGATGTTGAACACGAGAAACCCTCTCCAGAAGTACGTGGAAACGCTGTGGACCGCCTGTCGCCGAGGTAGCGCAGTCCGATCCGGCCACCTGCGGTGGCTCGCCATCCTTACCATCACCACTCTGACTGGTGACTAATCTGCCAGAACATGTCGTCACCAGTCAAGACGGTGACGCAACTTGTTCGGGCACACCTTCGCCGGACGACCGTTACGGCGCTACTTTCGTCCGCGGCGCCACCGCCCGGCGACAGTCACATGACGGTCAGTCGGGACACGTTCCGGTCCCTCCATGACACACACCCGGCCAGGTGTTAAGCCATTCGACCCATCTGCACCTGGCACATACACGCACTGGCACGGCTGTAGGCGGCAGCCAGTTCGCCACCGGAGTCGCCGATCGCCATCGCGGCATGGGGATACGTCCGACAAGCGAAGGGCCTCGACTGCGCTTGTCGGAAAGGGAGCAGGAAATCAGCCGCGTCGCGTCAACCGACGCGTATCCCCTGCTCCGAAGGGTGCGGCGCCGACCGGAAAGGACGGCTCAGACCGCGAGGCCCTCGCCCTCGGGGACGGGACGCGACGCGTGATACAGACTCAGCCGATCGATCCGCCCGCTGTCCAGGGTCATGATCCAGGCGACGCCGGGCGGACAGTGGTCCGGCGCGTCCGGCGGGTTGATGAGGTCCATCTCCCAGACGATCAGCGACCGTCCGGCGATGACGTTCGCGGGGCGCTGACGGACCCCGGCGGACAGGTCACAGTCCATACCCGCCAGGAGAAACCTGGCTCCGCCGAGCCGCTCTCCGCCGCTCAGCAGGGACACGTCGGGTGAGTAGCGGTCCGCGACCACTTTGCCGAACTCGCCGCGTTCCGCGGCGGCCAGGGTCTCGTGCGCCTCCTGCCAGCTGGCCTCGTTTCGCCGCCGGACGTCGTCGTGCGCCCCGGACGCAGTGGCTTGCAGGGCCCGGGCGAGCGCCGCCCGTGCCTGGCTGAGCCGGCTGCGGACCGTACCGACCGGTATCGCGCATGCGTCGGCGATCTGCCGGTACGACGTGACGCCAGTGGAGAAGTAACGGAGTACGACCGGCAGTCGCAGCGCCGGGGACAGTTCCTCTATGGCCTCCCAGATCCAGTCCCGCATGGCGTGCCGGTCCAGCACCTGCTCGGGCGTGGTCAGCAACGGCGGCAGCGGTACCTCCTCCAGCGGCTCGGTCCGCCGCGCGTTGCGCAGCGCCGAGCGGCTGCGGTTGCGCACCACCATCCGCAGCCACGGGCCGACGGCGGCCGGATCACGGACGTCGCCGATGTCCCGCAGGGCCACCACCGCGGCGTCCTGCATCACGTCGTCCACGTCGGGTCCGGGGCCCAGGAGGCTCACTGCGACCGCCCGCATTCCGGGACGGTGGCGCTCCAGCAGCATTCCCAGTGCGGCCACGTCGCCCTTCTGCGCCGCCAGTGTCAGTGCCGCGTCCTCGGCGCGCCCGGCGTCCCCTGGCGCTGTACTCATGGCCTGGCCCCTTCCGCTCGATCGCTCCCGCGGCCGGCACCGAGAAGGCGGTATGTGTCGGGGGGCGATGTTGTCTCGTTGTCGCCCGACGTTGTCAGCCGCCGTTCGCCGGGCCTGTCACCCGTCCGGCTGTGGGGCCGGGCACCTCGGTGTCAGTTGTCGCTCTGAAGGATCGACAGTACCTGGAGGATTTCGAGATAGATCCACACCAGGGTGGTGGTGAGACCGAAGGCCGCGAGCCAGGACTCCTCGCGGGGAGCACCGTAGGCGATACCGTCTTCGACGTGCTTGAAGTCCAATGCCAGGAAGGCCGCACCGAGCACGATGCCGATGACACCGAACAGGATACCGAGGCCGCCGCTGTGGAAGCCCAGGCCGTTGCCGGCACCGAAGGCGGAGAACAGCAGATCCGCCAGCATCAGCAGCAGGAAGCCGGTCGCCGCGGCCAGGACGAACCCGTAGAACCGCTGGTTGACACGTATCCAGCGCTGCTTGTAGGCGATGAGCACACCCGCGGCGACGGCCATGGTGCCCAGGACCGCCTGGATGACGACGCCCGGTGCGATCCAGGCCGAGGTGGCACTGGAGACGACGCCGAGGAAGACCCCCTCGAAGGCCGCGTATCCGAGGATCAGCGCCGGGGAGGGCCGGTGCCTGAACGCCTGGATCATGGAGAGGACGAACGCGACCAGGGCGGCGGCGACGCCGATGCCGTAGGACCGGCCGATCCCGGTGCTGTCGACGGGCAGCAGGACCCAGGACAGGACGGCGGTGAGCACGACGGTGCCGAGCGTGGCGCCGGTACGGACCACGACGTCGTCGATGGTCATCGTGGCGCGGTCGGCCTGGGCGTCCTTGACGAGGTACAAGTTCGCCGACTCGGCAAGGGGGTTGGCCAAATCCGCGTCGGGGGGCTCCGCACCGAAGGCTCCGACGCCCACCGGCTGGGACTGCCGGGCGCCGTCCTCGCGGCGGAAGCCCAACCGGGAGAAGACCGGGTTGCTGCTGCGCATGACGCTCCCTTCGGGGCCGCGGTCCTTCGCGGCCCGTGTCGTGAGTCGGATGAGTTCGTGGGCGGTGCGCCCACTGGCCTGCACCATCCTGCCGTTAGTAACCACTCTGACAGGTGACGCCCTCCATCGCAACCGTTATCACCAGTTCAACTGGTGACGGGCAGTCGGCGCGACCGCCTTTGACTTCTGACGAAGTCGGGCCGCACGCGACCGTCAAGTGACTGATGCTTACGCGACGGACACGGAGAAGAGTGAGGCTGTCGGTAGGCCTCAGGTGACACGCTCACCCAGTCCGATCGTGAATCGAAGTCGCTCACCGCATCGATCGTCACCATCCTGATCTGTAACAAATAGGTGTGTCAGGGTCGTCGCGCAGGCAAACACACCCGGAACGACCACGCAGCGCGTGTCCCGACACCTTCACCAAGCAGGGACGCGCAGGAAACACACGGAAGGCTTCACATGATCAACAGGCGTAGCTTCAACAAGGCGATGGGACTGGGCACGGGAGCGGCCGCCGTCTCACCGGCAGGCCTGCAGGGCGTTTCGAGCGCCTCCAGCACCGCCCCGAACCACGGACGCAAGGCGCCCGTCGTGCCGACCATCACCCCTGGCACGCACACCTCTTTCCCCTCACTGAAGCAGGTCAAGGCCGGTCTGCTGGACGTCGGCTACGCCGAACTGGGCCCCGCCCATGGCCCCGTGGTCATCTGCCTGCACGGCTGGCCCTACGACATCCACAGCTACGTCGACGTCGCCCCTCTGCTGGCGGAACAGGGCTACCGCGTGATCGTCCCTTACCTCCGCGGCCACGGCACGACGCGATTCCTCTCCTCCCGGACGTTCCGTAACGCCCAGCAGTCGGTGATCGCCCTGGACATCATCGCGCTGATGGACGCCCTCAAGATCCACAAGGCCGTGATCGCCGGCTTCGACTGGGGCTCGCGGACGGGCGACATCCTCGCGGCCCTGTGGCCCGAGCGCGTCAAGGCCCTGGTCTCGGTGAGCGGCTACCTCATCACCAACCGCAAGGCCCAACTCGAACCGATCGCGGCGACCGCCGAGCACACCTGGTGGTACCAGTACTACTTCGCCACCGAACGCGGCAAGAAGGCCATGGAGGACAAGACCCACCGCCACCAGGTGACCCGGCTCGTCTGGGATCTCGTCTCGCCGACCTGGAACTTCGACGACGCCACCTTCGAGCGCACCGCGGCCGCCTTCGAGAACCCCGACTACCCCGCCATCGTCATCCACAACTACCGCTGGCGGTTGGGCCTGGCCGACGGAGAAAGCCGCTACGACCGCTACGAGGACAAGCTGGCCACCGCACCGACCATCACGGTGCCCACCATCACCATCAACCCCGAGAAGGACCCGTTCACGACGCCAGGCAACGTGTCCGGCTACCCCGACAAGTTCACCGGGAAGTACGAGCACCGCACGCTGATCGACATCGGCCACAACCTGCCGCAGGAGGCGCCGACGGCGTTCGCCCAGGCCGTCGTCGACGTGGACCACTTCTGACGGAGTCAGGAGCCGGCCGCTTCCCCACGGCCCGGCTCCTGCGACGCGCAAGGGATGGGGATGCTCAGCGGTCCCCGACGGGACACCTCTGCAAGTGTTCCGGCGATCGGGCGGGTGAAACACCCGCCAGTATCAAGCCACGGCGAAACACAACAACACGCAGCGGGTGATCAGAGCTGTCTCGCACTCCACGGGGGGACATATTTGTTGAATACCGGGCAGGATGTCCATTCCGACATCGCGGAAGGTGCCCATCATGCGAACTTTCCGGCTTTCCGGATGACGTGAGCGGTGACGGGCGTCTACTCTGCGTGGCTAGATTCGGATAGAACAGAGGAAGAGAACAGGGCAGTGCTGACACCTCTGCCCCTGGGCGGACACAGGCCTGTACGTCCCTTCCCCGGTCGTCTCCGAATCTGTGGACGTGTGTGAACGTGTGTGTACGTGTGAAAACCAGTCGCGATCCGTATGTGTGCGCGGTCAGCCACTCGGACGGCCTTCCGGAATTCGTCGATCCCGCCGCCCTTCGCGAGCGGGACCGGCCTTCGGCCGCAAGGCGGCGCCGGAAGCACGGCCGACGTGAAGTGCGCCCGTACCCACGGCAGGCGCGGCCGGCCGGCACGGGTGTGATCGGACCGAAGGCGGTCCGGCGGTGAAGGGAGCGGGGCCGTGGAGTCACTCGGCGGAGCAATGATCGGCCGTGAGAGCGAGCGGGGAACACTGTCCGCGTTCGTGAGCGACTCCGGGGGACAGACCCTGGTGCTGCGGGGTGAGACGGGCGTGGGCAAGAGCGCCTTGCTCCATCACGTCGCCCATCTCGCGACGCGGGAAGACCACAGAGTGATCAGGGCTGCCGGAGTCGAGGCGGAGTCGGACCTTCCGTTCGCCGGTCTGCACCAGTTCCTGCACCCCCTGCTCTCCCATATCGACCGGCTCGACGACGCGCACCGCGCGACGTTCGACGTCGTCTTCGGACGGAGCGCAGGCAAGCCCCCATCGGTGATGACCCTCGCCATCGCCGTCCTCGATCTGCTGTCCCTCGCGGCCTCACAGAGACCTCTCCTGCTGGTACTGGACGACGGCCAGTGGCTTGACGCCTCCAGCGCGGAGGTGTGCGGGTTCGCGGGACGCCGGCTCACCGGGAGCTCGGTGAAGCTCGTCATCGCACTGCGCTCCGAGATCCCGTCACGGTTCGACACGGCCGCCCTCCCGGAGCTGCATGTGCCGCCCCTGTCGGAACAGGACTCGGAGCGGCTGTTGGACACACGCCACCCCGGCTTGGACCCACAGATCCGCCGGGTGGTCCTGGACGAGGCCCAGGGCAATCCACTGGCCTTGCTGGAGCTGCCTCCCTTCCTGAGCGGCGGACAGACCGGGCGCGGCGCCGACGAGTTGTCCGGCTACCAGGGCGTCCCGCTGCCCCGTCGGCTCCAGCACGTATACGGGACACGTATCAAGGGCCTCAGCGACCCCGTGCGCGCGGAACTGCTGCGCGGCGCCCTGGACGGTGTCGGGGCGGGAAGGGAAGCCGGCCGCGCGGGCGGCGGCACGCGGTACCGCATGATGGATGCCGACGAGGCGGCGTTCTCCGGCCTCCTGGACGTCGACCCCCTCAGCGGTGACTTCGTCTTCCGCCACCCCTTGGTGCGTTCCACCGTCGTCCAGACAGCGACTCCCAACGAGCGGCGCGCGGCGCACGCGGCCCTCGCACGGGTGCACCAGGGCGACATCGAGCGGCGCGCCACGCACCTGGCGGCCTCGACGGTGGATCCCGACGAGGAGGTCGCGGCCGAGTTGGAGGCGGCGGCGGACTCCGCGATCCGACGCGGCGGCGCGCTCGCGGCCATGACCTGGCTGACCCGCGCCGCGGAGCTGAGCGAGAACCGCGAGGACCGGTCGAGGCGGCTGGGCGACGCGGCTTTCATCGCCGGACAGGCCGCCCTGCTGGACCAGGCTCAGCGACTGGCACACTCCGACATCGCGCCCGGCAGAAGCGAATCGCCTTCGTCGGTGGTGACTTCCGCCTACCTCGCGCTGTACCAGGACGGGGACGTACGGTCCTCGCGCCGCCGGGTCGTGACGGCCATCGAGAGCATGCGCGACAGTGGGGTGCGCGGGCCGGACGAGATACTGACCCGCTTGGTGATTCTGCTGATCGCCATCTGCCAGTACGCGGGCGACCAGGCGTCCTGGCAGGAGGCCCGCGAACTCGTCGAATCGCTGGGCGACCTGGTTCCGCCGAGAGCACTGATCTATCTCGACGCCTGGAGCGACGTGGTGCGTCATGGTGCCGGTGTGCACGAGCGGGTGGAGAGCGCTCTGGCCGACCTCCCGAACCTCGAACCGTGGGAGGTCACGCGTCTGGGTGTGGCGGCCTACCACGTCGACGCGTTGAGCCAGTACCGCCCCTACCTCCAGCGCGCCGCGGACCGCGAGCTGCGGACGGGGGCCATGTCGAGCGGCTTGACCATGCTGCACCTGATCATGCTCGACCAGGTGGCCGTCGGTGAATGGGACGCCGCGGAAAGCACGGGACGACGAGGTCTGGAACTGGCTACGGCGCACCAGCACGCGCTCTTCGCCCACCACACTCGCGCGTACCTGGCCCTCCTCGCCGCCCTGCGCGGCGATGTGGAACGCGCGCGCGAACTGCTGAGCGTCGTCGACTCCTGGGCACGCCCGCGCGGCGTCGGATTCCTCACCCAGATCGCCGACGCGGTCGGGACGATCGCGGCGCTGAGCGAGGGCGACTACGAAACCGCCTACCTGTACGCGATCGGCATCACGTCTCCCGGCTCGTTCGAGCCCTGTGCCCATCAGGCCTCACGCACACTGCTCGACCTCGTCGAAGCGGCGGTGCACACGGGCCGCGTGGAACAGGCCCGCCGACACGCTCTGGCCGCGAAGGAGGCGGACCTGCCCGCCATCTCGCCCCGGTTGGCTCTGATCACCTACGGGGCACTGGCGATCACGGCGGTCGAGGAGAAGGAGGCCGTCGAGATGTACGAGCGGGTGGAGGCCGTCTCGGCCCAGGCGGGCTTCCCGTTCGAGTTGGCGCGGATCCGGCTCGCCCACGGCATCCGGCTCCGACACTCGCAGGGCCCCAGGGCCGCACGCCCTGTGCTGACCCGAGCGGCCGAGGCCTTCGAACGGCTCGGGGCCTCGGCCTGGGCCGGGCGGGCCCGCGCCGAGCTCCGTGCTTCCGGCCTGTCCACCCGCGCCTCCTCCGCGCACCTGGCCTCGTTGACCTGGCAGGAGCACCGGATCGCCGATCTCGCCGCCAGTGGCCTGACCAATCGGGAGATCGGCGAACGGATGCACCTGTCCCCGCGCACGGTCAGCTCCCATCTGTACCGGGTGTTTCCCAAACTGGGCATCACCTCCCGCGCGGCGCTGCGCGACGCGTTGGGCACGGCTCTGGCCGACCGGGATGTGTGACCGCGCGGATACTCGGCCGGCCGAGCACATGGCAAGCCCGGCGCGGTCGTGAGTCCGCCCGCGCGGGAAGCCGAGGGCGACGGCGCGGCGGCGGGGTGAAACAAGAACGTCCCGGTCCGCGCCCTCGTGGGTGCGGACCGGGACAAACTTCCAGAGGCTCAGGCGGTGCGCGGTTGGCGGCCTTCCGGCCCAGCAGCCCGGCCTGGGCGATGAAGAACACGCCGCTGCCCGTGGCGTACGGCCTCAGCAGCGAGGAACGCCACCGGCCACCGTGGTCGTCCCGGGTGTCGCGGTGTCGGTACTCATGGGTCTTACTCGGGTGACTCGTGGAGCAGTTCAGTGCCGGTGAGCGGGGGCGCAGCGGAAGCTGCTGGCGGCGGCCGGGTCACCGTGGCCCTGGTAGCGCGAGACCAGGGGGTAGGCGCACAGGTCGCGGGTGACCTGCCGGCCGGTGGAGTTGGTCAGGGTGGCGGTCAGCGTCCTGGGGGCCTTGCCGTGCTCGACCCAGGCCCGCAGGGCGCCGAGGTCGTCGGTCTGGCCGGCGCCGAGGCCGCAGTGGGCCGTGCCCGGGGCGAGGAAGAGACGGTAGAAGTCGTTGACCCGCTGGGCGCCGCCCATCCGCCGCTCGACCTGCTTGCGGTACTCGACCGTGCCCTGGGTGGGGATGAGCTGGTCGAGCTGGCCGTGCCAGGTGAGGAGCTTGCCGCCGGACTTGCGGAAGGCCGACAGGTCCGGGTCGTCAGTGCCGATGACCTTGTCGTACTCGGCCTGGGACTGCTTGAACAGCCGCGTGAACTGGCTGTAGGTGATCGTCGAGACGTCGAACGACGGCTGCTTCTTCAGCCATGTCGACACCCAGGAGGCGGGAACGGGGAACGGCACGCCCTTGAGGTTGCCGTCGGCGTCCGGCAGGGTGCCCGCCAGGTTGGGGAACTTCAGGTCGGCGCCGATCGGGATGCCGGACCACAGCTTCTTGCCCGACGCGGTACGGGGGCCGTCCCAGATCTTGCGGACCACGGCCGCGTCGGCCGCCGTGACGGTCACCTGCTTGCCATCGCACTCGAGCGTGGTGCCGATCAGCTTGCGGGGGTCGAAGTCGCAGCGGTTCGGGTCCTCGACCAGACCGTCCTCGACGCCGTCGAGCGCATCGCAGGCCTTGACGGCGGCCGTGTTGAAGGCGTCGAACTCACACCCGGTCGGGTAGGTCTTCTCCTCGTTCATCACCACCTGCGGCCACAGGGTGGCGACCTCGAACTCGTCCCAGTTGATGGCGGGCGCGTTGGCGAGGATGCCGTCGTAGTCGTCGGGGTGGCGCTGGGCCTCCATGTAGCCCTGGCGTCCGCCGGTCGAGCAGCCGTTGAAGTAGGAGTAGGAGGCGGCCCGGCCGTAGAAGTCGCCGATGACCTCCTTGGCGACGACCGCGGCCTCGTGCTCGGAGCGGGAGGCGAAGTTCTTCAGCAGCGCCGTGTCGACCTGGCCCTTGCTGTTCAGGCCCCAGCTGGTGTCGAGATAGGTGCCGACGCCGGCGTCGGTGGTCGCGGCGGCGTAGCCGTTCTTGACCGCGCCCGCGAGGCCCGCGCCGTAGTCACCTGCGGCGAAGGCGCTGCCGCCGGTCGTCTGCAGGCGGCCGTTCCAGTTCTGGGGAAGCCAGACCTTCACCTTGGCGTGGTCGCCGTCGCCCGGGTGGGTCAGTGTGACGGTCACGTCGCAGTAGGCCGGGACGTCGGGGACGTGTACGGCGTCCAGCGGAAAGACCGCGGGCACGTCGACGGTCCCGGCCGGGCGGCTGACCGAGGTCACGTTCTCCACCTTGGTCCCGGCCGGCGCCTTCACGGAGATCGTCGAACAGGTGCGCGGAGCGGAGGTGGAGCCGCCGGTGTCCGCCGAGGCGGTCGGCAGGTACACCGCCGCGGCCAGCGGCACGCCGGCCGCGAGGACGGTCAGAAGTCGTCTCATTGACGTTCCTATCCAGAAAGTAGGTGCCTGCCTGAAGCAACGACACATGAACATGTGTCTACGGCTCAGCGGAATCGGGAAGAGGTGGGCACGAAGATGTGTCACCGGTCAAGAGGTGATGAAGCCAAGACGGTTGCCGGGTACGACAAGGGTGAAGCGCGGCTCGTGCGCCGAGGACTGCACCCAGGTCGACTCCACCCACTTTGACCGTGGACACTCCGTCAGCACATCCGTCAGTTGACGGTCAACTGCGGGACGCCCGTGCAGGAGAGTCCGACAACCACCGCACAGCCCCGGCGGCATGGGCCCCGGGAGAAGAGGCTGGCCGGCGACGTGCACACCGGTCGGGGCACCGGACACACACGTTCAGCAGACACATGTCGGCCGGATCGCTTACGTCATTCGGCGGTGGCGTGACGGTCGCGCCGCCGAATGCGCGCCCGCCCGGCCCGGGACGTCGCGAGCGCGGCCCTCGTTCAGCCACCGGGAGTGGTACCGCTCCGCCCAGGAGCGGCTGACGTATCCGGTGCGCATACCCAGCCGCGCCTCCGGGTCCTCGAGGGCCTTGCGTGTGTGCCCGACCAGGACGATCGTGATCGCCCAGGCGAGGAGGTCGTGGACGAAGATCGCGCTGGTGCGGGAGATGAAGGGCAGCAGGCCCATGAACCACATGAGCAGACCGGTGAACATCATCACCAGCACGGCACCGGCGATCCAGCCCGCGTAGAGCTTCTGTCCGGCGTTGAACTTGCCCGCCGGGCGCGCCTGCGGTGACTTCAGGCGCCTGCGGGCGGCCCGCAGCCACTGTCTGTCGTACACCGCGAAACGGTTCAGCCTGCGCAGGTCCGCGCGGAAATCCGCGGACAGCAGTCCCAGCAGGAAGGGCACCGGCAGCAGGATGCCCGACCACTTGTGGACCATGGCCATCAAGGGCCGCCGGCCGACGAGCTGGGCGATGGGGCCCAGATACAGGCAGGCCGCGGTGAGAAGGCACAACAGCATCAGCCAGCCGGTGGCCCGGTGGACCATGCGTTCGGCGGTGCTGAACCGGCGGACCCGATCGGGCCGCTCAGGCGGCGTCATCGCGCCGGTCGGCGTCGTCGAGCCAGCCGTCGACCGCATAACCGCGCTCCTCCCAGAAGCCGGGGATCACCTTGTCGGTGACCTCGATGCCGGAAAGCCACTTGGCCGACTTGTAGAAGTACATGGGCGCCACGTACAGGCGGACCGGGCCGCCGTGCTGGTGGGTGATCGGCTTGTCCTGCATGTTCAGCGCCACCAGGACGTCCGAGCGGCGGGCCTGTTCCAGGGTGAGGCTTTCGCTGTAGGCGCCGTCGAAGCAGGTGAACCGGACCGCCCGGCCCTCGGAGCGCACCCCGGCGGCGTCAAGGAGATCGGCCAGCTTCACCCCTTCGAAGGGCGTGTCGTCCACGCGCCAGCCATCAGTGCACACGACGTCTCGGACGACCCGCGTCTGCGGGAGCGCTCGCAGCTCGGGGAGCGAGTAGGTCTTCCGCCGGTCGACCAGGCCGCCGATCGTCAGCGCGTAGTTCGTCTCGTCCTTGTGCGGCACCGAACCGACGACGCTGAAGTACCGGAAGCCGCCCGGGTTGGGCAGCAGGCCGGTGAGCCCGGTCGAATCGACCTGGGAGGCCGCCCCGAGAAACCCCTCCCAACCGCGCTGCAGGTACGGCGCGGCGGCGAGCCCCGCGGCCCCCGCGCCGAGCATGCCCAGCAGGGCGCGCCGCCCCACCGGTGCGCCGTCGGCGCGCTGTCTCGGCTTTTCTGCCATGTTCCCTGCTCCTTCGACGTACGTGGCGACGGTCCGGCGACGCGCTTCCCGTCGCGATCGACACACATGTGTCCAAGTGGCGTCGCCCGCCCCTACCCGTATAACCACTTTAACTGGTGACGATAGTGGCATGCCGTTTCGCGGACTGTCAACGACATCGACGAAGGGGCAGATCGTGAAGGTGCCCGCCGTTCCCGTCGTGCGGAATTACCCAAACGTGTGATCTCACGCCTGCGTAGGTGCCCCTACGCAGCCAAATCCGAGCTGTTAGACTGGCCGGGACGTTGAACCGTGCAGCTAGGAGCAGCCGACCAGACATGGTGAGTGACGACGACATCTCCGGGTGAGACCCGGACCTGACGGCCGCCGGCCGGTGCCGAGGAGCACCGCCTCGTGGCCGCTGAGTCGCATCCACGTTCCCCTGTCTAACCGGGGCAGAGGTGTCTCTGTCGCCGCTGATCTCAAGGTCTTCCCATGTCCGACGCATCCATCGTCTGTTCGAACCTGTCCTTCACCTGGCCCGATGACACCCCGGTGTTCCACGACCTGTCCTTCACCGTGAACTCCGGCCGCACCGGCCTCGTCGCCCCCAACGGCTCAGGCAAGAGCACGTTGCTCAAGCTGATCGCGGGCGAACTCAAACCCGCTACCGGGTCAGTGTCCGTCAGCGGCACTCTCGGCTACCTCCCGCAGACTCTTCCCCTGATCGGCGATGTCGCGGTCTCCGAGGTGCTGGGTGTCGCCCCGATCATCCAGGCCATCGACGCCGTGGAATCCGGGGACGTCGACGAAAAGCACTTCACCACCATCGGCGACGACTGGGACATCGAGGAGCGCACCCGCGCCCAACTGGACCGCCTCGGCCTGGCCGACCTCACCCTGGACCGCAACCTGAGCACCCTCAGCGGCGGCCAGATCATCTCCCTCGGCCTGGCGGCCCAGTTGCTGAAGCGGCCGGACGTGCTGCTGCTCGACGAGCCCACCAACAACCTCGACGCCGCGGCCCGCCACAAGCTGTACGACGTGCTGGAGGACTTCAAGGGCTGCCTGCTCCTCGTCAGCCACGACCGGGCCCTGCTCGACCGTATGGAACGCATCGCCGAACTCGGCCACGACGAACTGCGCTTCTACGGCGGCAACTTCACCGAGTACGAGGAGGCCGTACGGGCCGAGCAGGAGGTCGCCGAGAAGAACGTCCGCAACGCCGAGCAGGAGCTCAAGCGGGAGAAGCGGGAGCTGCAGCAGGCCCGCGAACGCGCCGACCGCCGCGCCAGCAACGCCGCACGCAACCTCAAGAACGCCGGCCTGCCCCGCATCTTCGCCGGCAACATGAAGCGCGGTGCCCAGGAGTCCGCGGGCCGGGCGGGCCAGATGCACGCGGCCCGGGTCAGCGAGGCCAAGGCCCGGCTCGACGAGGCGGAGCGCTCAGTGCGAACGGAGCAGCGCCTCACCCTCGATCTGCCCGACACTCGTGTACCCGCAGGGCGCAACCTCTTCCTCGGGGAGGAGATGCAGGTGCGGCACGGCGGCGAGGCCGTCTTCGCCGAACAGGGCATCGACCTGACCATCCGGGGGCCCGAGCGCATCGCGCTGACCGGTCCCAACGGCGCCGGCAAGAGCACACTGCTGCGCCTGATCAACGGCGATCTCCCCCTGGACGGCGGACAGATCAAGCGGGCCGACGGGCGTATCGCCTACCTCTCGCAGCGCCTCGACCTGCTGGACCTGGACCGCACCGTGGCCGAGAACTTCGCCGCGTTCGCGCCGGAGCGGCCCGAGGCCGAGCGGATGAACATCCTCGCCCGTTTCCTCTTCCGGGGCGCCCGGGCCCACCTCCCGGTCGGCGTGCTCTCCGGAGGCGAACGGCTGCGCGCCACCCTGGCCTGCGTCCTGTGCGCCGAACCGGCCCCGCAGCTGCTGCTCCTCGACGAGCCGACGAACAACCTCGACCTGGTCAGCGCCGGCCAGTTGGAGAGCGCGCTGAACTCCTACGAGGGGGCCTTCGTGGTCGTCAGCCATGACGAGCGGTTCCTCGCGGAGATCCGGGTGGAGCGCTGGCTGCGGCTGGCCGACGGCACGCTGAAGGAGGCCGCAGCCCCCGGCGTGTGATCCGCCCCGCTGTGGCATTGCCGACGCCGTAGGCACCGGCAATGCCACAGCGCCGAGAATCGATCACGTTGTCGTAGTTGTTTCGGACCACGCCCGTCCGCCGCCGCACCGGACCCCGGCGGTTCTTGGCGGTCTTCACCGCCCGGTACGACGGCAGCGTACTCCTTGCACCCGATCAACGTCACCCTTCAAAATGGTTACATGAAACGTAACCATGTATTCGTGTGCGGAGACCCCGCACTCGACTTCGCGGCGACCTTGTGCACCCGGCACTCGACTCCCATCGACATGCTCACAACGCCAGAGCGACTCGATGCCTGGTACCGGGAATCGGGCCTGGTCGACTCGGTCACTCCGGCCGAGGAAGTCGACCTTCAGCAGGCGAAGATCATCCGGGAGGCTATCCACCGGCTGGTGACGGCCCGACGCCTCGGGAAGCGGTACGACGAGAAGGCGCTCGCCGCGGTGAACACCGCAGCACGCGGACCCTCGGCGGCGCCTCAGCTCACCCCGCCCGGGCGCCGGACGGCGGCGACGCCCGAACAGGCCCTTTCCACCGTGGCCCGGCACGCCGTCGAACTGCTCGGCGGGCCCGATGTACGTCTGCTGAAGGAGTGCGGTAGCCCCGGGTGCACCCGCGTCTACCTCGACTGCTCCCGGGGCATGCGGCGCCAGTGGTGCGGCATGGAATTCTGCGGGAACAAGATCAAGGCGGCCGCCTACCGCGCCCGCAAAAAGAACACCCCGGCTTCCGCCGCCCGCTGACCGGCCACTCGCCTCGGTGCCGCCGACGTACGGCCGTATGAACGTCGGCCACACCGTTGTCCCCGGGGTCGGCCCATGAGGCGCACACCGGCCCACGCGGGGTGCGAGGCACCTTCTCGTTCCGTGTACCGGCGATCGGATGCGGCCGGGGTGTGACTTACCGGCACGGAGCATACCCACATCCCCACGTCTTCCCTATGATGGAAATGAAGATTGCCGCGAAATCCCACAATCCCGCCGAGACCGGTCATCGCGGACGGTCCGGTGACACACTTCAGGGGGCATATCTCATCTGAAGCCGGTGCACAGGCAAGTGCCGTCACGAGCAACGCGGCCCTGAGGAGCTGTCACGTGTCGTCAGAGTTCCTCTGCACGGACGCCTCGGCGTAGGTAGCATGCGCAACGTCATCGATTAACAGGGAGTGAACGGTTGTGACCAGCCAATCAGCCGCCACGCTCCGATCGCGGTACGTGGAGCAAGCCGGGTCGGACCTGGAAGAGAACCGTCGCCGACAGCGGGAACTGGCCGAGAAGATCAAGATGTTGGAGCAGGAGGAAGCCCTCCTGGTGGACATCCTGGCTCTCGCCGAGCGGTACGAGGGTTCGGTGGACGTCTCTCCCCTGCCCGAGCAGGCGCAGGAGGAACCGGTCCCCGCACGGGCGAAGTCCGGCGTGCGGTCCGCCTCCGCCGAGGCACCGGCGCGGCGCGCGGCGCGGTCCACGGCCGGGCGGACCGGGGCCACGACGACCGGGGCCACGACGGCGAAGGCCGCCGCGAAGGGTAGGTCGCGGAAGCCTCTGCTCGGAGACCTCCTGCTGAACCTGCTCGCCACCTACGACGAGGCGCGTCTCGCGAAGGAACTGCGGGACGAACTCATGGAGAAGCACCCGGACCGGTCACCCACCCCACAGGTAGTCCGTAACACCCTCGAGTCACTCGTCGCCAAGGGGCGGGTCCGACGCCACAAGCAGCAGCGATCGGTGATGTACACCCTCGCGGAGCCGCAGGGCGTGTGACCTCGGAGGAAGGGGTCGGCGCGTCGGGCAACGCCGACTGACGCGCGCCTGCATGTCCCGGTCGATCGCCGACCGGCAGAGCCCCGAGAGACACATGCGGGCCACACGCCACCCCCCGACGGCCGTGCGTCATATCCCTCGACACCATTCCCGCCAGTCACGGCACACGTCTCGACGTCCCGGTCGAACCGCTGACCACTCCCCCGCCCTCCGAGGCCGTTCACCGCGAAGTCGTCCGGCCGTCCGCCGAGCCCGGCGCCCGCAGTGCGAAGGCCATCGGAGACTGCGTCGCTGCCCGCGTTTCCGTCGCCGGCAGGTCGGCGGCCGGACGGGCCCGAACAGCAGCTTGCTCATCAGACCGATGCCGCTCCGGCACACATCGCGGCTGAGCTCCATCGTGTCCATGACGTCGAAATGGGCACACTGCCACGAGGTCACACCTCTGGTCGCCGGGAACTGCGGTGACACCTGTGGGATCTTCGGGTCGGCGGAGTGCCGAACGTGCGTGCCAGCAGCAGACGGCACACGGAACGCCTGCGCGCAGGACGTGATCGTCGGCCCGCCCATCCCTCCCATCGTTCTACGGCACCCGCTTGACGGACGGCACCCCACAGACGAGACACCCACAATAACCAGTTAGAATGGTTACTCAAGGTCGACGCTCAACGCGCCTGACATGGAAGGAACAGCGAGGCAGCCGCCAGATGGACGCAACAGTGCGCTACTCGATTCTCGGTACCGTGTGTGCCCGGCGCGGCGACACCGAGTTGGAAATCGGCCCGCCGAAGAGGAGGGCCCTGCTCGCGCTGCTGCTGCTCCGAGCCCCGGGGCCGCTCACATTGAGCGAGGCCGTGGACATCCTGTGGGATGAAGATCCGCCACCCAGTGCCGTCAACGTGGTGCACCGTCACATCGGTGCTCTGCGCAGAACGCTGGAGCCCGAGCTGCACAACCGGACCCAGGCCAAGCGCCTCGTACGGGCCACGGACGGATACCGGCTCCTCGTGGACTCCTCCACGTCGGACCTTCTTCGCTTCCGGGACCTTCGCGCACAGGCACAACTCATGATCGAGGCCGGTAACCCCTCGAAGGCCGCACAGGACTTCATCGAGGCGCTGGGCCTGTGGCGCGGCCCGACCGTCGCGACCGGCACCTACGTGGCACAGCACCCCTTGTTCACATCAGTGGGACACGAATACGTCGCGACGGCGAAGGAGGCTGCCGACGTGGTCCTGACGGCGGCACCCGCGCTGACAGAGGAGATCCTGACAGCACTGCGCCGCGCGGTCGACAGCCACCCCTTCGACGAGGCCATCCACTCCCGGATCATCGCCGCCCTCGCCGCGACCGGCAGGCAGGCCGAAGCACTCCAGCAGTTCGAGCGGATCCGACGCACGCTGGCCGAGGAACTCGGTGTCGAGCCCGGCCCTGACCTGCGTTCAGCCCAGCAGCACCTGCTGCGTCGCAGGGTTCCGCGTGCGGAGAGCAATCCGGTGCCGCAGGCCGACCCGCTCATGCGGCCCGCACAACTTCCCGCGGCCCACCCGATTTTCACGGGGCGCCGGGAAGCGTTGAGTCAGTGCCTGATGTCATTGCCTCTGGAAGGCGAGAGCCACCCGCCGGCGACGACCGTGGCCATCTGCGGCATGGCGGGTGTCGGCAAGACGACGCTGGCCGTGCACTGGGCCCACCTGGTCGCCGACCACTTCCCCGACGGGCAGATCTACATCGACCTGCGAGGACACCATGCCTCGGAGCCGCCTCTCGACCCGAACCTGGCGATGGCCGAGGTACTCGGCGCGCTCGGTGCGATGCCGGACCCGGCACCCGGGAACGCGGCACTCGACTCGGTCTACCGCAGCGCACTGGCGGGGCGTCGGTTGCTGATCGTCCTGGACGACGCCCTCGACTGCGAACAGGTACGTCCCCTCCTGCCCGGGGTTCCCGGCTGCCTGACGATCGTCACCAGCCGACGCAGGCTCGAGGGCCTGGCCGTCACCGACAACGCCCGACTTCTCCCGTTGCTCCCCATGACCCGGCAGGAAGGCCTGGAACTCCTGGAGCGCCGGCTGGGCACCGACCGGATCAGAGGGACACTGGCGACGGCGGAGGAGATCGTCGACCTGTGCGGCGGTCTGCCCCTGACCCTCGCCCTGCTCGGCACGCGAGCCCTCACGCACCCGCACTTCCCGCTCACCTCACTCGCCGAGGACCTCCGCGACAACCGGGACAGCCTCATCGCCTTCTCCGGCCATGGCGACGCCCGTACGGATGTCCGCACTGTCTTCTCGCGTTCCTACGAGACACTGAGCAGCGGTGCCGCGACCCTGTTCCGGCTGCTTGGTCTCCACCCCTCCCGCGACATCGCGCTGCCCGCCGCCGCCAGCCTGTCGGGGACCGACCTGCGGACGACACGCGAGCACATGGCCGAACTCATCGACCGGCACATGGTCGTGGAACAGACTCCCGGCCGGTACACCTGCCACGCTCTGCTGCGCGTCTACGCGGCCGAACTGAGCCGCGATGTGGATGGCCAGGACACACTCTCCGAGGCGCGTGCCCGGATGTTCGAGCACTACCTCCACACCGTCGACGCGGCGACCACCCTGATCGCCCCGCACAACACCGATGTGCTCCTGCCTCCCCCACGTCCCGGCGTCCGCCCGCAGCGGTTCGACGACCAGGCGGAAGCCGCACAGTGGATTGTCGCCGAGCGGTACATCCTGCCGGCTCTCGTCCAGGACGTGAGCCACTGTCCCCGAGTGGACCCGATCCGGCAGCTGACCGCCGCGCTGGAGACGTGTCTCGAGTCCGGAACACTGACGACGGGGATCACCGCGCTTCGAGGTGTGCCGTGAACGAACGGCGAACCAACCGACAGGTAGCTGAGCATGATGCTCAGGCAGTCAGTTCGGTGGCGTTGTCCTGAGGGCGCCGAGGCAGGCCCAGAAGTCGCCAGTAGTTGATCTTGACTCGTCCTTGGCCTCGGCGGCCCGCAGCCAGTCGTAGGTCGACTGTACGGCCCGACGGTCGTGCGGATCGGGTTCGCGGCGGATCAGGCCCTGGGTGACCAGGCCTCGCACGGTGGTGCTGACGTTGCTTGCATGCAGCCCGAGTTCGCGAGCGAGAGCGCTCGTTCCCGTGCCAGGGCAGTCCAGTACATAGCGCAGGACATCCAAGTCCGAGGGATGCAAGGGGGCAGGCCGGCCTCGGCTACGCGGCGAGGGCGTAGTGGCCTTGTGCAGCAGATCCTCATCGTCAAGTACGGCATCACCGGTCATATGTCCGGAGGATATGCGGACAGGTCGCGCCGGAGATTGGCGTTCACCAGCAGCCGAACCACCAGCCCCGGTCAGCAGCTCGGACACGGTGCGTTGCGTATCCCGCGCCTGAGGTGGCTCTGCCGTCTCCGACGTATGGGGTTCCTGCCGCCATGCCTCCTCAGCCACTTCGTGGAGCGCCAGAAGCCGTGTCGGGTCGACACCGCCGACCCGTGCCAGCCCTTCCACCGCCTGCCGCGGCGGCAGCGCCTTCCCGTTGAGATGGCGCTCCCAGGAGGCGCGGCTGTAGCCCGTCTTGGTCTGCAACGACAACAGACTCAGCCCGCTGTGGTCCTTCAGCCGGCGCAGTTGAACGACCAGTCTCCGCACCCGCTCGTCAAGCGAATCGGGTAATTCGCGCTAACGTGACATGTTCCACCCCATACCAGTAGTCAAACTGACCAAGCATTAGAATCATCCACTACAGGCGGGCTCCACCACAGGTGGCCTTCAGGTCAGCCCGCCTGTCCCACCGCATCCCAGCCCATCTCACACACAGAACCGTCCCAGCAGGTCAGCGAGTGGGACGTCCCATGAGGCCCTCAGTCCCACGCCATTCCTGGCAGCCGGCATCGGCTCCCCTGCAATCTCGGTGGTGCAAGCCGGCGGCGCGGTCCACCCCGCGCCGCCCTCGACGATCAAAGGGGGAAATCGATCATGGGAATGCGTAAGAATCTGGCTGCGCTGGCGGCAACCGCAACGCTGGTCGGCGGCGGGGCAGCTGTGGCCCCCGCTGCGAGTGCAGCTTCTGGCAGCACCGCTCCCGCCTGCATCCAGCGAACCGTGTACGCCCACCCCGAGGGTTACACGCAGGTGTACCTCTACAACACGTGCGGCAAGACGATGCACGTCAACGTCGTGGTGAAGTACGGCCCCGACATGGGGTGCAAGGCGATCACGAACAAGCACCAGCTCTACCACGTGATCAACTGGGGGACGTACCAGAAGACCATCGTCTGCTGATGGAACCATCCACGATCTCCAACTGCCCGGCCAGATACTCGGCTACCTCCGCCGGGACACCTGAGTGAACATGTGTGCTGGGCGCCGCCCGGGTGCACAGCAAACATGTTGTTAGCCTGTGTCCTCGCACACGTATTCGGGTGCGGCAACCGCTGCAAGAGGAGAAGCCATGCACACAGTCCTGCACGCGGACGCCCTCGTCCGCGTCGACGACAACGTCCATCTGGTCTCCGGCAGCAACACCAACTGGGTGATCGTCGCGGACGGCGACACCTGCACGCTGATCGACACCGGGTATCCCGGTGACCGCGACGCTGTGCTCGCCTCCCTGGCCGCCGTAGGGCTCGCTCCGGAAGCCGTGAGCGCGGTCCTCGTCACGCACGCGCACAACGACCACATAGGGGCCGCCGAGTACCTGCGCACCACGTACGGCACACCGGTGCTCATGCACGAGCAGGAAGTGCCCCACGCTCGCCGGGACTTCCTGAACCAGGTGACCGTTGGTCAGGTACTCCTGCGGGCCTGGCAGCCCGGCGTGGTTCCCTGGGCCGTGCACGCCCTCAAAGCGGGCGGTACCGCGCAGGTGCCGGTCACAGAACCTCAGCCGTTCCCCTCACCGGGTCGGCTCGACCTGCCCGGTGGTCCCGTGCCCGTGCACACGCCGGGGCACACCAAGGGACACAGCGCGTATCACCTGCCCGACAGCGGCATCCTGGTCAGCGGCGACGCCCTGGTGACCGCCCATCCCACATCGCGTGTCTACGGCCCGCAACTGCTGCCCGGCATGTTCCACACCGACCGGGCACGGGCCCTGGACTCGCTGTCCGTGCTCGCGAAGGTGGAGGCGGCCACCGTACTGCCCGGTCACGGACCGGTGTACCGCGGAACGGCCAGGCAGGCCGCCGAACTGGCCCGCGAACGCGCCACGAAGTGACCGCCGAGCCGAACCCGCCCCCGGACACGACGAGAAGACCGGCCTCTCCCCCGCGCACTGCGGGGCTCCCAGCGCGGCCAGGGCCGGTACGTCCACGCGCTTTCGGGATTCTGCGACTCGCCCCACACAAGGTGTGATGCGGATCACAGCGAGCGAACCGAACTTCAGGGGCGCCCGCCGTGCCATGTCGGTGCCAGTGAAACCTTCTCACCACCGGAGAGTTACGTGAGCACCCCTGCAAAACCTGCTGCCGCCCCCCAGTCTCCCGATGCCCCCCTCTCCCCCGGCGCTCACGCCTTCGAGGTCGGAGGCATCACTCAGCGCTACCACGTGTACGGCAGCGGCCCGGTCTGTGTGGTCCACTCCGGCGGACCTGGCATCTTCTGGGAGTACATGCGCATGCCGCTCCTGGAACAGCACCTGACCATGGTCTACGTGGAGCCCGTCGGCACCGGCGACTCCGGCCGCCTCCCCTCCCACCCGCACGGCTACACCCGGGACCGCTACAGCCGCTTCCTCGAAGTGCTGATCAACCACCTCGGCGTGCCCAAGGTGCACCTTCTGGGTCACTCCCACGGTGCGTTCGTCGCGGCCTACCACGCTCTGTACCGCACGGAGCGGCTCGCTGGTGTCGTCCTGTACGGAGGCGCGCCGGTCACCGGGCCCGAGCACGGTGAGGAAGCGGGCCGCAGGGTGCAGGAGTTCGCGGCGAAGCACGCCGACCACCCCGGACTCGCCGACGTGCTCGCCGCGTTCGGCGCGATGTCCAGCATCTCCGACGACGAGTCGACCGTCGCCGTCGCCCGAGGAGTGCTGCCGTCGTACTTCGCGAACTACTGGGACAACGAGGAGCGGTTCGCCCCGATCCGGAACACGATCCAGGCCGCGTACATCTCCGGAATGGACGAGGACCTCTCGCCGGACCTCATCGACGATCGTGCCGCGCTCAAGGGACTGGACGTACCGGCCCTGGTGATCGTAGGTCGGCACGACGTGATCTGCGGACCGCGCTGGTCCAAGGAACTGCACGAACTGATCCCCGACTCCCGGCTGGTCATCCTGGAGAACAGCGGTCACCTGGGCCACATCGAAGAACCCGCGCCCTTCAGTGATGCGGTCCGCGACTTCGTTCTGCAGACCACCGACTCGAAGAACGACACAGCGCAGTAGCCGTCACAGCTGAGGCGGCCGACGCGAACACCGCGACGCCGCAAGCTGATCGAGCAAGGGCCGCACCCTGACGGTACGTTCCAGGGGGCGGCCCTCCTGCGGTCGTGTCCGGTCGCAGTCTCGTGGCACACACGGTCCCCGGGAATCAGGTCGGCAGTCCCCGCCCGCACTCCCCTGCGGCGGCTCCCGTCACGGCGCGGATGTCGCTATGACCACGGAGCCGCACTGTGATCTCGGAGTCTTGGCTCCGGGCTTCTTCGGGGCGATGGTGCGCGGATCGACCGCTTCACCGGGAGCTCCCTCGCGGTAGAGACCGTCCGGGAGGCTGTCCCGGTCGTGGGGCAGCAGGAAGAAAACCCGGCGCTTGTACAGGCCGCTGTCGGGGTCGGGGGTCGCGTTGTCATCCAGGAGCGCGTACCCCACCATGCGCCCGTCGCGGGCATAGGGAGGCTTGGTGTTGCGGCGCCGGGTCTTGTCCAGCGCCTGACGGACGTAGTCCAGCCCCTCGAGGTTCTCCAGCCACACCACCTCTTCCTCGTGGCTGAGGTCGCTCTCGGTCAACAGCGAACTCATGGCTGCAGCCCCTCCTTCGTCGGCGTGCTTCCCGGCCAAGGAGACGTGGCCGGGCCTTTGTCGATATCACTCCGACCCGTGCACCGCCCTGTGCGTGGCGTATGTGGGGCCTGCCGACCATCGTAGAGCGCGCGACGACAAGGGTGTAGGTCGCGTGGTGTCGATGGCCCGTGTACGACAGCCGTCATGCGTGCTCCAGCAGGGCGATGCCAGGGTAGTACTTCCGGCCGTTCGACTTGATCATGTCGGCCGGCGTCGCCACGCCCACCTCCTGCCGGACGCGGTTGGCGAAGGTCCGGGGGGTCGCCGGCCTGATGCCCTCGCCGGCGTTGCACCACGAGCTGTACTCCGTGTACAGCAGGCCCTGTTCCACTCGAAGGTCCCGGCCGGCGTCACCGTCCCTCGTGCAGCATTCGGCCAGGAAACGCCCGATGTGGTCCTCTGTGGTGGCGTAGGCGGTTGTGGCGATGCGGACCCTGTCGGGGCCCTCCAGAGGGTCTCTGGTGGCCAGATAGCGCTGCGCACCCTCGATGAGCCACTGCAGGATTCCCGGGCCTTCGTCTCGGACGAGTTCGAAGGCGAGGTTGTCGATCCTGCGCGCGGCCGGCACGGTCCGGGTGAAGGGCAGTAGGCGGATGCGGCGCCAGAAGGCGAAGCCGCCCGTGGAGACCTCGGGACGGTGGTTGCCCAGCAGCCACAGGTGATGGGTGGGGGTGAACGAGAAGTAGTCCTGCCTCATCCGCCGGGCCTTGATCTTGTCACCGCCGGTCAGAAGCCGGACGCGGGCCTCGTCGAACTTGTCGTTCGGCTTGAGCTCGCTGCAGACCACCAGGCGGCGGCCATGCAGTTCCGTCAGTTCCGTGGAGTGTTCGGAGAAGGCGCCACGGTCCATCAGGAAGCCGGGCGGAGCGGCGTCCGCGTAGTCACCCAGGATCTGGATCATGATGTCGAGCAGGACCGACTTACCGTTCTTGCCCTCGCCGTGAAGGAACGGCAACACCTGGGCGCCCACGTCACCGGTGATGGAGTAGCCGAGCAGCAGGTGCAAGAAGTCGATCATCTCGCGGCCCTCGTCGTCGTCCCCGAAGGTGTCGGCGAGGAAGCGATGCCAGCGCGGGGTCTCCATGCTCTGGGGAGCGACGCTGGTGGCACGGGAATGGAAGTCACGTGTGGGGTCGGCCTTGCGCAGGTACCCGGTGTGCAGGTCCACTACCCCTGCGGGAGTGCACAAAGCGTACGGATCGCCATCGAGGCTGTCCGGATCCACCGAGAGATCAGGCGAGGCCTTCGCCTGCGTGAGCAAGGCTTTCATTCCCGTCGTGGACAGTGTGCGCCGCCTGTGCTGGGCGATCTCACGGTCGCTGAACACACCGCGCGGGTCGCTGTCGGGCATCTCCTCGGCCATCTCCCCTGCTGCCCAGAGCGCTGCCTTCTCTCCCCCACCCCGCTTCCAACGGTGACCGTCCCAGGCGAACCAGCCCAGACCCTCGACGTGGCGGAACTGGTCGCGGTGGAGTTGCGCGAAGAGCCTCGCGTTGCCTCGGTCCGACAACGACGGTGGCAGTGGCGCCATGCTGACGGCAGCCTGCCGAGGGACCGGGGAAGGCATCTCGGAGGTCGCCTGAGTGGGCAGACGAGTGGGCGTGGCTCCTTCCGCCAGCTGAAAGTCGAGTATCTGCTGAGCGACAGCCTGTGCATCAAAACGCTGGGAGCCTTCGGCGCTGCTGCTCATGGACGTCCTTTGAGGTGGAGAGGGCGAGCGGCCCCTACGGCAAGCGCTTCGTCGACGATCGTTTCATTCCTGGTCTGCTGCCAGGGGCGGGCATAGCAGGCGACACGGACAAGCCGCTCACGCGTGGCTGCGCGATCGAGGTGTCCGGCTCCGACCAGGCCACCGGCCGTGTATGCCGCTCGGTTGAGCTTCTCCGAGAACCCCGTCCCCTCCGGAGCGGAGGCGCATCCGGCCACCTCGGCGATCATCGGGTCGAGCACCTGGTGGGCCGTGGCCGCCTTCCGCGCTCCGCGACGGGCACGAGTACTTTCTGGTTCGCCGCAGGGTGCCGCGGCGGGCCGGGGCTCGACGAGGTGCCCCGTGCGCACGAGTTCGGCCCTGAGCCAGTCAGGGAGCACGGCCGGCTTGCGGGCCGTTCCTTCGGCCCGGTAGACGCCCTGCTGGGTCTGCGTGCCGGGAGCGACGATGTAGCCGCCGTCGGCACGCACGTCGACCTGCCAGGCAAGCGCCGCGTTGCGACCTGAGCCTGTCGAACAGCGGAAGCGGGTCGAAGGGTCCGGGTTGCTGTACCAGACGTGCAAGCCGCCCGAGGGGGTGCGCACACGCAGCGTTGTGGTGTCCTGTGCGGGGTCGGCGGCGCCCCGATAAGCGGCCAGCAATGCCAACGTGTCGAAACCCGAAGCCAGTCCGTTGAGGTTCACCTGTTCGGGAATCCGGATTCCGGGCAGCAGACGCGATCGGTCGGCCATGGGGGCGGCGTGCGCATCGATGTCGACGACGACGAGGTTTGCGGGACCACAGGCCACCCCCACTCCTGCTGCGGGGCTGCTGGTCCACCAGCGGTCGATGAGGTGCGGGTCGGTGGTCGCTGCATGGAAGCCATGACAAGGGCGTCCCGCAGGCAAGCAGACACAGTCAGCAGGGTCGTGCCTGTTGTTCCTGCAGTCGGCACAGTTCCCTGCCGGGGTCTTGCGTCCTGGCGCCAGAGGGTGCACAGGCCAGCCCTGGGCAGCACACCACCGGGCGGCTGCATGGGGTGGTGCGGGCTCGACGCGGGCAGCACTCTCGCGGTTCTCACCTTCGCGCGGCACGGGTCCGTCCTCGTCACGTCTCATTGCTCGTTCACTGTACGGAAACCTGGCTGGCAGACGCGCAGTCAGGGACCGAAGGGACTCTATGCGAGAAGAGTGTATGGCCCATCAGGTCAAAAAGTAGGTCCACCGGGACCGCGTGCCGTTTCTACCAGTTTCCTGGGTCCCTTGGGTCCCTTGGGGGGTTTCGCACCCAGAGGGCTCGAGGGACCGAAGGACACGGCACGGGTCGCACGCGAGACTCGGCGATTTGGCAGCGGTCGGGGGACCGAAGCGCCTCAGGGACTAAACAACAGGGGCTGTCGGAGCGGGGAGTCCCTCCTCAGTCACTGGACGTTTCTGCAGGTCAGGCGGTTTTTCCTAGCGCAGAAGGGACTGGAGGGACTCAACTCGCCCATTATGAGCTGTACTTGATATGTGGTTGTATGCGCGCGCGCATATGAACATACATAACCTGTGTCTACGTCATAATTGCGCTCTTCAGTCCCTACAGTCCCTTCACGGAACCAGAAAACGCCTCTGACCTGCGGAAATACCCAGGGACTGACGAGCAGGGACCGAGAGTCTCTCGACCCCTTCAGTCCCCCGGTTCAATCCCTTCCTCCGCCCGCACCGCGGTCCGCCCCGGTTCCTCCGCCGCTTGAAGCGGCGTCGCCGTAGATCGGTGTGAACCTTTTCAGTCCCTGCTCTCGTGTTCAGAGCAGGGGGCTGTGCACTACGTAGGGTCCTCGGAGGGGAGACATGTCCGGAGCCACTCGCCTCAACCAGGAACGCCAGCAGCTCGGCCTCGTCGTCGGTGATCTTCTTGACGGCCTTGGGGAACCTCGCGCCGTAGAGTTGGGTGAACGTCTTGATCGCCTTGACCGCGTGGTCGCAGTCCTCGGCGTTGTAGATGTCCTGAAGCGCCTTGCGGGCGCCGGGCTGGGCCGACTTCAGCAGAGCATTGAGCACATTGGCGGTCTTGTGCACCCAGCATCTCTGGTGCCGGGAGGCGGGGAAGACCTCGGCCAGGGCCTTCCCGAAGCCGAGAGCGCCGTCGCCGACCGCCAGGACCGGAGCGCGCATCCCTCGGCGGGCGCAGCCGCGCAGCAGGTCCGCCCAGGACTCGCCTGATTCGCGGTAGCCGCCTTCGAGCGCGACCAGTTCCTTGCGACTGTCGGAACCGCTTGTGCTCGCCCGTGGCCTCGTCGACGCGCTTGTCGTTCACTCGTGGTGCCTTCACCTCGACCATGCCGGCCGCGGTGGTGACCTTCCTGGGCTGGTGATAGCCGTTGCGCACGACCAGGCGACGGCCAAGTTCGTCCCGCTGGTCAGCGAACTCGACTACAGAGGCGTTGACTTCAGCTCCAGTGCGGCGGCCAACATCCTTCTTGCGCCCTCCCGGACGATCTCGTCGATCAGGGAGGAGCCGTTGGCGGTGGTGCCGTCGTCGTTCACTACGCTGAGCAGGGAGGTGCTTTCCCGGCCGGTGCTGCGAACACTGGTCTTGCTCGGTGACCTATCAACCAATCACTCGGGAAGGTACGTCCTTCCCGAGCTGATCCACAGGTCCTGAGCATTGCTCGGGCCTGAGCCTGCTCTAGGCGCGTACTTCGCAGGTCGCTGAATCGGATGATCTGGTCGTTGGAGTGGTGTCCAAAGCCGATCTGGTCTCGTTGAGTTGGTGTGTCGATGACTTCCCGGTCCCAGCGACCTCGGTCCGAGCGCCAGCGTCTGGAGTGTGTGGTGACGTCCGTGGTGGAAAAGACGTCTGAACGCTCTGCCTGTCGCCGAGTTCCTGTGCCGGCTGGACGTAGCTGGGATCGTCGATTGACTGTGCCCCTCGGCGGAGCGAGCGCACCTGACGCGGGGGCAGGTGATCGAGGCGCTGGTCGCGAATCGGCTCACCTCGCCGGTGGCGCTTTTTTTCAGGGGCAGGGCTTGGGCCCGGGTCTGGCCGGTGCAGGAGGTGTTCGGGATAGAAACTGCCCTGCTCAACGACGACCGGCTGGCGCGCGTCCTGGAGGCGATCGCCCCGCATTCTGAACGCCGTGGCCGAGATCTTCACGCACTACGTTCGCCCCACCGTGATCCCCTTCGAGGAGACTCCGCCGCCGACGGTCGTCTGGCCCCAGTGGCTGGACGACCTCACCGCCCAGGGGCTGCCCTTTCTGGTCGCCGAGCCGTCCAGCGAAATCGTCGGCTATGCCTACGCGGTTCCTTGGCGTGCCAAGCCTGCCTATCGGCACACTGTCGAAAAATCGATCTACCTTGCTCCGACCGGACGGACCAAGGCCTCGGCAGCGCCCTGCTGGCCGTCTGCTCTCAGACCCATGTACGCCAGATAATCGCCGTCATCGCCGATACTGGTACCGCTGCCTCCGTCGCGCTGCACCGCTGTTTCGGCTTCACCAACGTGGGCGGCTTGGCCGGCGTCGGCTACAAGCACGGCCGCTGGATCGACACCGTGATGATGCAACGATCGCTCGGCCACGAGGAGATCGGCCCGATCCGCTTGTGCTCACCACGGTCCTCGCCCGGCCAGGCACCGGCGGCCGAACTGGGGGCTGTGTAACACGAGCGGTGGGAAGTGGAGGGAGTGCTGGACGAGATCAAGGTCCACCAGCGCGACCCGGACGTGGTCCTGCGCTCCAAGTACCCCGACGGCGTCGAGCAAGAGGTCTAGGCTTCTTCCTGGTCCACTATGCACCCCGCCAGGTGATGCACCAGGCCGCCGCCCAGGCCGGGATCGCCCCCGACCGGCTGTCCTTCACCCGCTCTCTACGTGTTGTGCGCCGCCAGGTCCCCGCCCAGGCGGCTTTTTCCCTTGAGCGTCTCGCCGCTTCCTGGGAGCGCACCCTCGCTGAGATCATCCGACGGCTGTTATCGGTCCGCAGACTTCGTGCGTTCCCCCGCGTCGTCAAGGGCAAGAGGTCCAACTGGGGCCTCAAACGCGCTCATCACAGCACCTGCCCCAGCCCGCCGCCCCGCCGGCCGAAGCGGTCACCATCACCCCCACCTCCAAGACCGCCCGACCAAACGAAAACCCAAGGCCACGGCTTAAGAGGCCATCTCATGCGGCGATGTTGGTCGCACCCGCTCAGCCGACCGAAGTGTTCTGTGTCGCCTCGCGTGCTTCGGTGAGGGCTCGCTGTCTGAGGTTGCCGCCGAACAACTGAATCGTAGTGGCGGCCAGGATGTCATCCTTGCCAATGGTCCGCCCGTCCCCCCTGCGGGCGGACAGGGCCCGGGGGAATCCTTGAGGAACGGGGGTGAGGCCGGTTCGCCCGACATCACTAGGGTGACTGTACCGAAACGTTTGACCCCGCCCTCGCGGACGACCATGGCCGCGTCCCGGGCGAGGTCCGTCAGGAACACGCTCGCGATTCCGTCCAGGTCGCGGACCACCGCTGGGAGGGCCGTCGCCCCCTGGCTCCGCAGCAGCTTCTTGACCCCAGCTTCGAACCTGTGGGCGCCGACCACAGCACTCGGTTTGCGCGACCTGCTGCGCTTACGAGAAGGCACCATGACACCCTCCGCGTCGTACAGGACGCCGGTCAGGCCTTGAAACGTCGGGCTGTGGTCGTACCACTTGTTCCCCACCTCGAGCTCGACGTTCCGGTCGATCGCCGAGAGAAGGTCCCCGGGAATCAGCTTCTTCCGGGCCTCCGCCTCCGCCGCTCTCCTCGCGCCGTCGATGATCTCCGTCAGCACTGTCCGCGTCACCGACGCGGCGGCCCACGCGGCCGACCGAGAGACGTGCATCGAGGTCACGTCCCTGAACACCGCTTTGACGAGAGAAAGCTTGAACGGCGAGACATCCATGACCGAGGCGGTCTCGGGACCGCTGCGCTCAGGACATGCGGGCTGTGTGGTCATCGGAAGAAACGCTCCCTGCTGTCGGAGTTATCAGAGGCCCACACTTCACCACGCAGACCCGCTCTCTTCCCCATCCTCCGTCGAAGCGGCACCCGGTCAAGGTTCTGACGGGCACATCCCGACGGCCAGGCCGATGATTAGCCACCTCCCCCACGCCTCGTACCGTGGCACCTGCGTCCCCCGGCTGGCTGCACCCCGTTCTCCCTTGCCCCTGCCACCGAGGAGGAGCGGCCGGTGAAACGCACGCAGGACGACAAATGGGCGGCCAACCTGTGGGGCGGCGAAGGCGTTCTACGCCCGTGGGGGCACTTGAACGTGCCCTGCAGAGCCTGCGGCAGCAGATGAGGGTGCAGGCTCGGCATAAGGCTTGGCGGGCTTGCGCCGTCGGCGTCCGCGGCGCGAGCGGATCGGCGGGATGCCCTTCACGAGCGGGATCAGGGCCTGGTCCCCTGTCGACGGGATTCGGACCTGTCGGGTTCCCCCTTTTTCAGGGCCCACATGTTCACCGAGTCGATCGAGCAGCGGGACCAGTCCAACTCGCCGCGTGCGCCGAGCTCGTCGAGGACCAGGCGGTGGAGCTTGGCCCACACTCGGGCCTTCGTCCACTCCGTGAAACGGCGGTGGGCCGTCGCCCCCGACGGCCCGAACGACGCCGACGGCACCTGCTGCCAGGTACAACCCGGCGTGGCTACGAACACAATCGCGGCCAGTACCTCCCGGTCACCGTACCGACGCCGGCCACCCCCTGAGGTCGCGACGGCGCCTCCGGTACCACCCGCTGGAACAACTCCCACAACTTGGGGACCGAGCTATTGCTTCAGAGACTCGGATCGAGAGGCCTCTACCGCGCCTATTACGCCGTAATAGGTACGCAGGGCAGAGCCCCCGAAGCGTTGGAACGCGGTCTGTCCGCTCGGGCTGGCCACGGTCGGGTGAAAATCTCGGGGAGTCGGTGTGCTGTGCCATGAGGGCAGGTTGCCGGAGAAGCGCCTCTCGGCCTCACATCAGTTATTACGGCGTAATAGATCGCGGCCCGCCTTCAGGCGGAGCCTTGCCTGTACGCGCCGTGCATGCGCCGCCCGATCCTCCACCGTGCCCACGTGCTACTCCCCCTCGGGCTTGCGGGAGGCGCTGGAGGGTGGGGCGGATCCCGGTCATGCGGACAAGGCGGGCATGACTCCGTTGCACTTCGCCGCGCAGTCCCAGGGCGCAGAGGTTGCCGAGGTACTGCTGGCGGCCGGGCGACCGTGGATGCGGGCGACCGCAACGGCAACACGGCTCTCTTCACTGCGGTGTTCAACTATCGGGGTGATCCGTCGACGATCCGGGTGCTGCTGGCGGCTGGCGCCGATCCCGGGCAGCAGAACGTGAAGGGTGTGAGTCCGCGTGGTCTGGCCGGTCTGATCGCCAATTACGACGTGGCGGTTCATGTTCCTGGCGCTGGAGAGACCCGGTAGGTGCCGGTTCGACTGCCTGCCTGGTCATGACGCTGCTGCTGGGTGTGGTTCGTAGAAGGTTCCGTCGAGGAGCATGGCGAAGAGCACGTCGGCCCGGCGTCTCGCGAGGCAGAGAAGGGGGGCTGTCCAGCAGTTCCTAGACCCGGCCGGCCAGCATGTTGTGTTGGTCGAGGATGGTGGTGAGCGAGCCAACCAGGCTGCTGACGATGACTGCGGCCGCGCCAATACCGGGAAACCCAACGGTCTGCTTGCACAGAGCGGTGAAGCTGTCCTCGACCAAGCACTCGGCCATCTGCGGGGCCTTTGGCGGCAACGCGCTACGACTCGACGGCGACCGGCTGGCGTATGGCATGACGCGGACTGCGTCGGTGATCACGAAGGCGCGCCTCGGGTGTCGGTCTTGGCCTCGCTCGACCAGAGGGCGACGACCCGTTGCATCGTCGGTCCGAGCAGGTAGACGACCAGGGAACCATGTCCCGGGCCGCCGCGAGTGGCAGAGCCTCGATGGAAGCCGGTTGGTCGACCAAGATGAGCCCGGCCCGGTGCTTGGCCCGCAGCTTGCCCAAGACCTCGCGGAGCTCGGGTTCGCTGTTGGGTAGCCGTTTGGCGAAGGCATTATCCCGGGCCGGAGTGACGGCGGTGGCGTGGTGTTTGCCCTCGCCGGCAGCCAGGCCGAGGAGGACGCGCGGGCTATTACGGCGTAATAGCCCGCGCGTCGTAGGCGGGACAGGTGCCTGGGTCGACGAGTTCGAAGTACCAGCCGATGCCGGTGATTTTGGCGTGAGTAGTCGCGCAGCCAGGCACCGAGTGCTCGCTGTGCTGTCCAAGGAAGCCAGGGAAACCCCAGGGAATCCGTGCCGCGTAACGGCAACGGCACAGCAATCCGTGGGACCGCCAGAATCCTCGGTCACCCGAGGAGCATGTCAATGCGGACGGAGACGCCACTCGAGGCTGTTCACGAGCTTGGAGACCGTGACCTTCGGCGGATAGCACCAGCAGGTGTAGGTGGTCCCTCTCGCCGTTGAACTTCGTCAGCTCCGCTTCGAAGTCTTCGTGCACCTTGCGAACAGCCGGAACTGAGCGAGCAGGAAGACAGCGCATGCTAGTAGGCGGGAGCGGAACGAGGCGGAAGTAGTCCCGGGTGGTTCTGTTCCCGAACGTGGCCAGGCAAGTGAGGCCTGGCCACTGTCGCGGAGACAGGACACTTGCTGCCGGGCTGTGGAGGCAACCGACCTGTGAACCCGGCTTCCCTATTACGCCGTAATAGGGATAGGAGAGCGTCAGCGCATCGCCAAGTCGTGCTAACTAACGTGTCGATGCAACAGATGATCTAGTGCGTTAGTAAGGTAGCGTCATGCGTATGCCAGCCACCTCGAGCGACCGAGCAAAGGTCGTCTCCAAGCTGCCGGGATGGCTCCGGCAGAATCTCAAAGTCAGAACCGCCCAACTCGGCGTCGAGATCCAGGCCGCAGTGGAGCAGGGGATCTCCGCCTGGTGCGGCCTTGCCTCAGGGACTGCGCCGGTCGACACGGCCGGAGCCGAGTCGTTCTCCACCTTCCTTCCTCCTGGGCAGTGGGAGGACTTCCGGAGTATGGCGGAGGACCGGAAGGTCTCCCTTATCCAGGGGCTCGCCCAGTCCGTCCAGCTCTGGCTCGACACCAACCCGGCTCCCGATGTGCAGCGGCCCGACGTCACTCGACGGATCGTGGTCTGCAACCAGAAGGGCGGCGTCGGGAAGACCGCCATCACCGCCGGTGTGGGGGAGGCGCTGTCGGAAGACTCCAACAGGCTGTATCCCGCCCGAGTGGCCAAAGCCTTGGCCACCGCCCTTCGCGCCAGCAAGACAGAAGGCGACGCGGCAGACTCCGGCAACGACCCACTCGACATCGAGAAGCTTCCAGGGCTCGGGCTGCGCGTCCTGCTGGTCGACTTCGACCCGCAATGCCACCTCACCAATCAGCTGGGCGCGGCACCGCTGCCCATGAACGGCGACAGCCTCACCAACCACATGGCGGGCGATCCCAAGGGGGAGCTCAGGGACCTGATCGTCTCCATCGAGGACGAGCACTTCGGTGGACGACTGCACCTGCTGCCCGCCTGCCACGACGCGTTCCTCCTCGACGTACGACTCTCCGCCGTACGCGCTCGCGAAGCAGCCCTCGAGCGGGCGCTGATGCCACTTGAGGCCGACTACGACGTCATCCTGGTCGACTGTCCCCCCAGCCTGGGCCTCAGCATGGACGCCGCCGCCTACTACGGCCGCCGCCGCGATGGTGAGCGACCCGGCCAATCCGGCGCCCTCATCGTGGTCCAGGCCGAGGACAGTTCCGCGGACGCCTACGACCTGCTGACCAATCAGATCGAGGACCTCCGCAACGACCTCGGAATCGACATCGACTACCTGGGCATCGTCGTCAACCTCTATGACGGCCGGCGCGGATACATCGCCACATCCTCCTTGCAGGGATGGATCGACATAAAGGATCCACGTGTGGTCGGTCTCATCAGTGACCTGAAGGAACAGAAAGAAGCTGTGCGCATGAAGCAGCCCCTGCTGAGTTACGCTCCCGCCTCGCAGCAGGCAGTCGGCATGCGTGCGCTGGCCCGGGAGATCTCGTGAGCAAGGCCGACCAGCTCGGAGCTGGACGTTTCGGAGGCGGTGCCCGGCCCGTCAGCGCCCGACGTGCGGCGATCGGCGCCGCTACCGGGGTGCCCACGGAAGGCGTTGTTCCTCCGACTCGACTTCCTGTCTCCCGTATCAGCCCCAATCCCGACAATCCCCGTACCTCACTCGGTGATCTCACCGAACTGGCGGGCAGTCTCCAGGAGCACGGCCAGAAGCAGGCCATCACCGTCATGAACCGTGATGCCTACATCAAGGCCAATCCCGAACGGGAAGGGGATCTGGAGCCCAACACGACCCACGTCGTCGTCGATGGCAGCAGCCGTCTGGCTGCTGCCCGGGAAGCCGGTCTCACACATCTCAGCGTCATGGTCGACGACGCTCAGGGCAGCGACGGCGAAGCCATCCTCGAGTCGGCGCTCGTCGCGAACATTCACCGCAAAGACCTGGACCCGCTGGATGAAGCTCGTGCCCTGCAGCGGTTGCTCGCCCTTCATGGATCACAGGTCAAGCTCGCCAAGCGGCTGAGGAAGTCTCAGGGCTGGGTATCGCAGCGCCTGGCCTTGTTGAACCTGACTCCTGAACTACAGGCGGTCGTTGGCGAGGAGCCTGTTGAGCTCCTGAGGGCTGTGGCCAAGGAACCCCAGGACCAGCAGGAAATGGCTCTTGAGCAGCTCAAAGCCGAACGCGCCCGCAAGGAAGCGGAACGGCGGGCGCCTGCCGCGGTGACGACGGGAGTTGAGAAGCCGAAAGCCGCTGCGGGGACGACATCAGCGCCGGAGTCCGCAGAGCCCGAGATCTCCGAAAGGTCCGACACTTCGGCGGTTGTCCCGTCTGCTCGCATGGATGAGGTCGAGAGCCAACCCACGCTGGTTCTGTCCACTCCTGTGACACAGGCTGAGGACGCCCAACCGGCAGGTGCCACCTCGCGAGGGGGGAGTGGCGAGTCGGCGGAGACTGTTCCTGTTCCTCGGTCCGACAGTGCTTCTGTGCCGGAGCCCGACCTGGCCGAGGCAGTCGTGTCACCGGCTCGGCAACTCCCCTACCACGACGGCATGTTCATCGCGATGCACCTCATTCACAAGATGAGCGACGGTGAGTTCGACCGGATGCTGGACATCCTCATCAAGCACCGCAAGGAGCGCGGGGAGTCATAGGCCTTTACTGGCGGAACACACTGAACCCCTGCGGCCGGCACGATCAACTCTCGTGTCGGCCACAGGGGTTTCTGCTTCACCAGACCAGGCGGATGCTGCTGAGATCGCGTTCGCGTAGGCGAGCGCAGGAACTCGCTCCAGAATGCCTCGGTCTCGCTGTCGCAGGGTGTTTGTTCCACATGGCCCCGATCCGGCGGTTGACCTCGGCTTCGGTCAGCTCTTGCCGCTCGTGTTCGGCCCCCCCCCGGCCGTGCGAGCGCTCTCCACGCGCGTGCCACCTCGGGTCGTCCTTGCACTACCGCTTCAAGCAGGCAGGGGGTCGGTAGCTCCTCAGCCCTGGCGGGCTTGCGGTGCCCCGACGTACGGCTGAGGTCCGTCGGCCGCTGCGGTTTGTCGGGCGTCCACAACACAGAGGCGTGGCTGAGCCCGGCACGGGGTTGCTGGAGACATACGCGCGCCTGAACTGTCGTCTGCAGGCGCGTACTGGCCGGCTTTCGGTGGTGCGGCACGAGTGGTGGCGGATCATCGAGGCTCGCGGACTGGATACCGGCCTTGGCGCCTGACCTGAGGGGTCGAGCGACGACTTCCGCCAGGGCGTGGCACCGAGCTGAAAGCACCGGTGGGGGAGTGGCCTACGGCGCGCCAGTTACACGAGTAGAGAGCGCAGCGCCAAAACGTGCTCTGACCTGCGGAAATGCCTACTTCGACCGAGATTCTGCGGACTGCCAGGCAGTTCGGCCGACCGTTGTGGACGGCTGCTGGAACTGGGTACTCGGTTCTCCCGGACGTGTCACTCGGTTCTTTCGATCTGTGACCACTGTTCTGACAACTGCCATACAGTGCTGAGGATCCGGCAGGCGGTCCTTGAGATCTGGCACCCCGTCTGAGAGAACTGGCATCGCTGTTCTACAGCAGCAGTAGATTGACGTCACGTACATGTCTCTGCCCCCGCGGCGGCTCGTCGGTGCGGGGGCAGAGGATTGCGTGCCGTCTCCGGTGACCTGGCAATGGCCGTAGGGGAGGGAGCTGTGCTGCTGTGCGATCAGACTGCCTTCTGCCTTACGGCCAGGCCTCGTGAGCGCGCCTGAACTGCGAGGCATGACCAGCCGCTCGTGGTGTGCCGATCAAGCGACACGGCCTACAGGCGGAGTCGATTGACCTCCTGCTCATGTACGTTAGGTTCATATGGTCGGCCCGATGGCTGCCCCGTACGAAGAGTGCAGCAACGCCCCACACATGGAGGGCCTGTGGGAGCAGTACGCAGACTGGTTGACGCCGATACCGGCGAGCCCGTCCCCTATGCGCCGTATGCCTTTTCCGGCAGGCATACACAGGTGGACAAAGCTCGGGTAGAGGCCATCACGGAGTCGACGGCTTTCACGCCCAGCCAGAAGTTCCTCGTTCTGTGGTGGATCGGCGTATCGCCTGAGGGCATGGAGCCGCTGAGAGCTACCGGAGCCGACATCGCCAAGCGAGTGGGCATGTCGACGGATGCAGTCGGAAAGATCAACAGAAAGTTGGCCAAACACCGCATCCTGATCGTTCGTGGCCGTATCGGCAACTACAACTTCTACCGCATCAGCCCGTACATTGCCTTTCATGGAACGGGACTTGAGCAGCGTGAAGCGGTGAAGACCTGCAATCCGCCGTACATCCCGGGCTTCGACGAAAACACCCCTGCGCGGTGGGAGGCAAAGTGACCAGCGACGACAAGCAGCAGAACCTCAGGCTGCTGGAGGCAACGGCCGGCATGACCGCCAACCAGCGCCTCGTCGTCATGCTGTATGCCCTGCATCCGACTGACCGCTCCGGCGCGGTGTTGGAGACTGCGGCACAGCTGGCCAAGCTGGTAGGTATGGCTCCTCCGGTCTTCTCCAGGACGCGCAAGCAGGTCATCGGCTTGGGCTGGCTTGAGGAGACCGAGAAGCTGGGCCACATCAAGTACTACCGGCTTGCTCCGGGACGACTGGGGGAGAGCGTCGTCGTTCCTCTCCGGCGCGCAACCTGAGACGTCCCGCGGATCGTACCTGATGTACGTCACGTCAATGAGGCACGATCCTCAGGACGCCATTCTTGCCGTGTGGTCAATGTCCTGAGTTGGCGCATCGCTGGTCGGCCAATCGTGAGGGCCACGACCAGATAGTGGACAAGTCGTATCCATCGGACTTGTCAGTGCGAGAGCTCACTCGAATCGAACAGTTCGATTCTTCGCTCAGAGCGATTCTCCCGGAACCGTGTTCGTTCCGACCGGGGTGAGTTCGCGAGCGAACCATTCACTGCGAAGGCGGCTCTGGTGTTCTACGCCGAGCGCTGTCACATCGACCGCGGGTTCCGCCCCGGGAGCGGCTGCCGCGGCTGAGGAACGTCTGGTATGCAGACGAGACGGGGCTGTGGGATCACGACGCGCCGACGGTCGAGGGCGACTGGGAGTGGCCACGGGGACCCAACAGCGCCTTCTTCGCCGTACACGAGTTCCTGCCACACTTGTGGCTCGTTCAAGGCGCACTTCTGGGCTGGGCAGCGGTGGGAATCCGTCCGCGACCATGTTGATCCTCTGGTACGGGACGAGTTGGACACGTTGTTGCTCGGATTGATCTGGGCCGGGTTGGACGGTGAGGCGCGTCGGCGGGGAGCACTCCTCGTACTCCTTGAGCCGCGCGGGTCTCAGTGCCTGTTGTACGTCACCGCTCATATCGCGAGGGGGCGAAGCCAGCTCGCTGGATTCGGGTCGTCACCGCCGACCCGCGCGAGGTTTGAGTGCTCTCGCCCACGGAGTCAGCCTGCGAGCCAGTCCCGTCGGATCTCGTATGCGAGGTCGCGGACGCCGAGCCCGGCCCGGACCCGGGCGGTCAGGGCGACGGCGTCCTTAGGCTCGACGGTGACCGTCATACCTGACGCAGTCAGGTACGCCGCGGCGACGGCCGCGCTGAAGAGTTCGTTCCGGGCCTCCAGCGCCGGCACTCGTACGAGGAGGTGCATGAGGGCGGCCGCCCGATGGTGCGGCTCGAGGTATACGGGGGTTCCCATGACCTCGTCGGCGTGACGCGCGACGGCGGCCGCCAGACTTCCCCAGTCAGTCACGTCGGGATCCGTCCGGAGGTACCGCTGTGCGGCGTCAAGCAGCCAGGGGCGGTCAATCGTGAGGATCACGCGGCGGCACCGGTACCGCTGGCGCCAGCCGTTCCGAACTCCTCGTCGAAGGCCGGGCCCCAGGCGTCGACGAAATCGCCCACGGCCGCTACGAAGCGGCGCCGGACGGCGTCGTGGGCGAGGACCTTCCCGGCGAGCTCGGGCACGGTGAGCCCGGCGCGTTCGGCCTCTGCCTCGAGCGCAGCGTAGGCCGCGTCGTCTACCGGAACCTCGATGCGCATCGCCATGGCGGCAGCGTAGCAGCGGCCCCGTGGCGCCACAGCAGGTTCGGAAGCGGGACGGCCGGACTGGTCAGCCAACGTCAGGCAGCTCCTCGGGACGGCTCGCCTCATCCTTCTGCCGTGCGAGGCGCTTGTTGTCGTCGCGGACCTCGGTCAGCCACTGCCAAGGCCGGATCTCGTCCAGGCGGTTCGTCGAGGCCGCCTTTCCAGGCGATGTCGTTGCCGTCGATGTGCCAGCGATGTCCACCAGGTCCGAGGTGCGCGGGCATTGGGGGCGTGGGCTCGAGGAGAACATGCTGCCCGGTGTAGGTGCGGCGGCGCTCCCTGGTGAGTCCGCAGTTCGGGCAGCGGGGCGGGTCTGTGGGCGGCTGAAGCGGCCATGTCGGGCTACGGGCCGGGAAGCACGTACTTCTGCTGAAAGCCGACCGGCGGCTCCCGGGTGGCGTCGAGCAGGGGCGCCGACGGGCGCCGGCGGCCCGACAGTGAAGGAAACCGCGACTTCTCGTGAACCCGCCGCCCTCCGTTCGCGTTCACCAAGTGTGTGACTCCCGCTGCTCGGTATGAGACCGCGAGATGTGGATGTGGACTGCTTCCCTCCTCCCTCCGGCCGGGAAGAGGCGTCAGGCGAGCGGGACGGGGGCTCGGCAGTTGTGTGCCGAGCTCCGCCGGGCGTCGCGGATCAGACGCGCCAGGAACCGTCAGCAGTGCGGTGGGCGGCGGGTGGCCCTCACCTGATCGGTTCCCACGGTCAGGTGACTGATGCCGCGGGGCGCCTCCGTGGAGGAGAGTCGGGGCAACGGCCTCGCACCACGGAAGGGAATCCCCGTCATGAACGGCGAACAGTCCGGCCTTCGGGTACGACAGACGGCGCCTGAGGAACCGCCCGCGCTCTCCTTGGCCATCCGTCGGGTGCTGAACGGAGTCCCGAGGCAGCCCGTACGTGCGGATTTCCGGTTCGACCCGGGCACCCCCATGATCGTGTCCGTCACCTTCGCCCCCTGGCGCGGGCCGAGTGTTACCTGGCGCATCGGCCGAGAGCTGCTCTACCGGGGTCTCTACGAGGAGAGCGGCGAAGGCGACGTGCAGGTGTGGCCCATGCAGTGCGACGAGGGGGAAGCGGCCTGGCTGCTACTTGAGTCGAAGGGCGCGAGTGCGGTCTTCGAACTGCCTGTTGCACCGGTGGCGGAATGGCTCGAGGCCACCTATCACATCGTGACGGCCGAGGCGGAGGCGGAAGCCCTGGACTGGGACGCCTTCATCACGGAACTGCTCGACGACCGCGACCTGCCATTCGACTGACCGGGTTACGCCGGAAGAAAGTGCAGTCACATGACTGATGTGCGTGGCGGACCTTGATGGGAGCGTGTGGGCCAAGGAGTACGGCGCCGATCCGCGTCACGCCGCCCGGCCTCAGACGGCGCTCGTAGTGGATCGCCTGGCCGACCGATCCTGTGCAGGGACCGAAGGGACCGGAAATCCGGATCTGCTTCTCTGAGTGTGTGTGGAAACCCCCGGCGGCCGCCCTGGGTCACCTGGCCGACGCTACGCAGGGACCGAAGGGACTCAAAATCCAGATCAGTGCGTGGAAGGCTTAGGGCCTGTCTGACAAATGATCTCGGCGGGGTCGGCGAAGCCAGAGGATGAGTGAGGCAAGGTGTAGGCCAGCTTGGTAACGGCGGCCAGCGCCGCTCGGTCAGCCACCGCTGCGGCGGCCAAGGTGTCCCACGCGGATATCCTGCTGCGGGATTTGCCAGGTGACAGGGACGAGCGGACGCAGTTTCAGCCGGGGTAACGAAATGCGCATGCTTAGGACGGTAGCCCCAGTCCTCGCCCTGGTGGCGGTGGCGGCGGGGTGTTCCTCGTCCGAAGGCAAGGACGAGCAGCGGCTGACGGGGCTGCGGAAGAACTACTGCGTGCAGCTGGGGATGTGGCAGAAGGCGCGGGACCACGCAAGCACGGTCACGCCGGAGTCACCAGCGTACGAGGAGGCCGGGCTCGTCGCTCAGGACGCCTTACTCGCGATGCGACCGCTCCGGGATGAGACCGTCAGCGGAGGCCGCACCTTGGGGGAGGAGACGGTGTTGGCGATAAACAACGGTGACGGACGGTCCGCGACGACGCGGTGCACTTGCTGCGGCGCCGGGGCATCGCAGCCACGATCCCCGAACGCCGCGACCATAGGGCCAACCGTCAGCGACGCGGCACTCGTGGCGGCCGTCCACCCGCCTTCGACAAGGAGATCTGCCGCGACCGGAACGTGGTCGAACGATGCTTCGCCCGCCTCAAGCAGTTCCGTGCGATCGCGACCAGGTTCGACAAGCTCGCCGACCGCTACCGGGCAGGAATCGTCCTGGTGTCCGTGGTCCTCTGGCTTCTCGAACCGACCGGGTGATCATTTGTCAGACACGCTCTCTAGTCGCACGTCGTCGGGCAGTTGCCGCCGCGGCAGCGGGCCGTCGTGGTCGTGCGGGATTTCGATGGCCTCGGCGTGGAGGAGGCGGCCCGTTTCTGGGCTGCCGACCGGGCACCGTCAAGAGCCAGGCGGCCAGAGCGCTGGCCGCGCTGCGCGTGCGGTTGGCGGCCGTACTACTGACAGTTCGACCGTTTCCCGCATGGACCGGTCCCGGCCGTTGAGGGTCACGTTGCCTGACGGTCGGCAAGCGCTGTCCGCCGAGGACGAACGGGGCACCGCCGTGGGCTTCGCCGCCACTCAGCCTTTGCAGAGGTGCGACGTAGGCGTCACGGTGTGCCTGAACGGGCCGCCGGAGCGGACGGTCGCCCCCGTCAGGGACATCCTCAGGGAGACCTTCGCCGAGGGACAATCGCAGGAGTAACCGGTTCGACTGGTGATGGGAATGACTGCTCCACGGCTCTTCGTAACCTGTCAAGCAGGTGATTCCTTGATTGTCGACCCCGGTCGGCTATTGCGTCTTCGTGAGTCACTAGTCAGTATGGTTACGTGAATCATGCTTTTCCCTGTGGGACGCTCCCTCTCGACTTCGTCGGTACGCTGCGCGCGCGACGCAACGCCGAGCCGATGGAGAAGCTCGCCTCCCCTGAGCTGCTCGACGACTGGTTCGTGGAGTCCGGAATGCTCGATCTGGCGCCCGGCGCCAACGAGGCCGACCTCACCATCGCCGTGGAGCTGCGCGAAGCGATCTACGACCTGGTCGCGGCCCGCCTGGACGACCGGCCGCTGCCCGTCGAGGCGGTCGCCGAGGTGAACCTGCAGGCGTCTGGCCTCCCCGTGACGCTGCGGCTCGGCCCCGACGGCACGACTCGCACCGGCTCGGTCTCGCAGGGGCTCGCGGCTCTCGCCCGTGAGACGGTCGAGATTCTCGGTGGCGACGAGGGGGCGCTGCTGCGCGAGTGTGCCCGTCCCGAGTGCACCCAGGTCTATCTCGACCGCTCGCGTGGCCACCGGCGGGAGTGGTGCGCCATGAAGACCTGCGGCAACAGGGTCAAGGCCGCCGCCTACCGGGCACGCCAGCACAGCGCGAAGAGCTGACCGCCCGAAAACCGGCGGCGGGACCGGCGCCGAAACGCGACGACGACCGCCCTTTCCCTGGCAGCCGTCGAACACGGGGTCGCGGTGATCACCTCATGCGTTCCCGCAGGCGGTGCGGGTGGGCCGGGTACACGCCGAGGATTCGCACCTCTGTGGAGAAGAAGCGCAGTTCTTGCAGGGCGAGCGCGACGTGAGGCTGGTCGGGGTGAGCCTCGATCTCGACGTAGAAGCAGCTCGGGTTGAGACCGGCGCCCATCTGGTAGCTCTCGATCTTGGTGAGGTTGACCGCGTTGCTGGCGAAACCGCCGAGCGCCTTGTAGAGGGCGCTGGGGATGTTGCGTACCGCGAAGAACAGACTCGTCATCGTCGGCTCGTCCGTGACGGGCGTGAAGGCGGCCTCGCGGGAGAGAACGACGAACCGCGTGGTGTTGTCCGGGTCGTCCTCGGCGCCCGCCCGCAGCACCTCCAGACCGTAGTGCCGGGCCGCGGCGGGTGGGGCGAGCGCCGCGTGCCGGACGTCGCCCAGCTCCGCCACCTCGCGGGCGGCCCCCGCAGTGTCGTCGCTGACGAGGGTGCGCCAGCCGCCCTCACGCAGGACCTTCCGGCACTGCCCGAGCGCGTGCACATGGCTGCGGACGCACTTGACGTCGTCGAGTGTCGCGCCGGGGACGCCCATGAGGTCGAAGTGGATGGCGAGGAAGTACTCCCCGATCACGAACAGGCCCGACTGCGGGAGTAGATGGTGCACGTCTGCGACTCGTCCGGCGGCGGAGTTGTCCACTGGGATCACCGCCAGGTCGGCGGCGCCGAGCGTCACCGCGTCCAACGCCTGTTCGAAGTTGGTGCACGGCAACTCCGCGCTGCCGGGAAACAGATGCTGGGTGGCGGCCGCCGAGTTGGAGCCGGGTTCGCCCTGGTATGCGACGGTCTTCACGTGTCACCTTCCCGTTGGGGAGCCGACGTCTTGGATCAGCAGGAGGTCCACCGTAAAACGCAGGTGCTGGAGGACCGCGGCACTGTCCACAACGAGAGACTCCAGAGGATGGTGTCCGCCTTTCGTGGGGAAGGGGATCGCCCTCTCGTACGCCGCTGTCACCACGTGGTGCACCAGCCGGGCCGTACGCCGGACGCGGTCCGCCAGTGGCTCACGGGCGGTGAGGGGGATGAGCTGCCCGGGGCGGGCGTACAGCTCCGTCGTGAATCCAAGCCGCTCCTGGCGCAGCAGCGCCGACAGCTCGGCAGCCGTCGTGGCGGGGGAGAGGAACGGCGCGGCCACGCTCGGGCCCAGTACGGCCAGCTCGTCCGCCAGCCGGCTCGCGGCGCCCACCGCCATGCCGGCGACCGCGGTCCACAGGAAACCGATGTCCCGCGCCGACAGCGCCGCGCCGGACGAGTGGGTGGCGAAGCCGGGCGGTACGTGGACGCCGTCCAGTCGGCACGCGGTGTCCGAGTCGGCTGGGAAGCGAACAGTGTGCAGGCCGCCGTTCGGCCGCGACAGTACCTTCGACGCGATCACGAAGACGTCGGGCAGGTCCGGACGGATCGCGGCGGCGTCCTCGCGGTCCGCTCCCCGGGGACCGGCGAGCGGCAGTGCCAGCCACCGCCCTACCTCGGTGTCCCCTGGCAGGCGCCACCGTCCGGAGAGCGAGAACCCGCCGGGGACGGCCCGGGCGGTCGGCGGGCCGTCGGGACCGGACTCCGCGACCGCGTGGGGCAGGGAGGCGGCCCAGTTCCAGTTTGTGGTGAAGGACGCCCACGCCGCCCCGGGATCGGCGTGGCCCTCGTTCTCGTACACCTCGAACACCCGGGCCGGGTCGCTGTCGGGCCCGGGTGCCGTCCCTGAGTAGTCCTCGCGCGCGATCGCCGTCGTCCGCGTATGCGGCTCTGTCATCACTTTCGTGCCCCTTGTCGGCCGTTCCGTGCCCGAACACCCCCGGCGTCGACGGTGCCCGAGCTCACTTTCTCCACGTGGGCGGAGCGGTACAAAGTTCACGTGAACACCGTCACGGTCGGTTCAAGCGGCGGTGACGGTGGTGTGTCGCGAGGAAAGATACGTGTGCGAGGCTCGGGCGCTGTCCGACGATGAAGTCTTTCGGTGTGTGTCCCATGTGCCCCAGATAGTGCGTCACCATCTTGACAGGTTACGCATGAAGGGGCAGGCTGGTTGCCGTCCAGGTAGCAGCCCAGGACGCGATCCACGACCGACGAAGTGGAGACTGGTCATGAACAAGGAACTGACGACGGACATCGCCGCTGTGGCACGGCACGCGCGATACGGCAAGCTTCCCGAGCGCATCCGCTTCGAGGACATGACCACAGAGGCGGAAGCCGAGCCGGGCGGCGGGACGAAGGCCGTCTACAACCCCGAGGGCGCGTGGAACTACTACTCGTGCCTTGCCCTGGACCTGGGGCTGTAGACCCCTGGAGGCAGGACCGGGGCACACGGACACCCACACCGTCGATCAGGGAGAGAGATCATGAGCACCGAGGAGTACCGCGATGGCCTCGGCCGACGCGCCAGGGAGGAGGAAGCCCTCCAGGCGCTTCTCCGTCGAGTGAACTGCAATGACCGGCGAGAGCCGGACAGGGAGGCCGAGGAAATCCTGATGAGAACGCGCAGGCTGGCCGCTGTCACGTATCTCAGCGCCGGCCTCTGACGCTCGCGCTCCACACAGTCGCGGCACGGGGATCGATCACGGCACGGGTGGCGACGACCGACGAGACGCCCTCATTCCATGCCTCCGTCGCACAACCCGTCCATCACGATGTCCAGGAGGTTGGCGTCGGGTCCCCGCTGGCACGTCTCCCTGTCGGCGATCCAGGCATACGACATGAGAAGAAGGACTTCGTGCGCGGCGACCCCGGCACGCAGTCGGTTCGCCTCCCTGCACGCGGTGAGCAACTCGTCGAGCACGGCACTGATCCGGGGGTACGCGGATCCACCTGTGCCCGCCTGGGTGGCGGCCTGGACGGCCCGGGACGCCGCGGTGCCGAGCCCGCCGTAGGCTGCCAGCCGCTCCAGCCACAGACGCAGCGCCACGACGGGTTCATACCGCTCGAGCAGAGGACGAGCCGCGTCGACCAGGTCGTCGATCTCCGTCCGGTACACGGCCAGCAGCAGGTGCTCCTGGGTGGGGAAATGGCGGTACATCGTCCCCTGGCCGACGCCGGCACCCCGGGCGATCGACTTCAGGCTCGCCTCGGACGTCTTCGCGAAGGCCTCGCGCGCGAACTCGATGATGCGCACGCGGTTCAACTGCGCGTCGCACCGCATCGCGCGACGGACGGTCTGCGTCATCGTCGGCCTCCGATCGGGGCGCGGGGGAGAGTGTCCGAAACAAACATGTGTGAGCTGTCACCAGTCTAAGCGGCGATACATCGGCACAAGCTCCCGGGCGCCAACACACCCAAGGTTCACACATGTGATACGCAGACACCTACTGTCTCGGGTGAAATCGACACCGGGAAAGCCCACTGGTGACCGAATGCCTGTACCCAGGGGCATGCATGGCGGACGTCATCCGGCTAGCCTCGACGGCATTGACGGCAACGGTCCGAGGACGAACATGCAGCTTCACCTGAACCACCCTCTGGAGCCTGACAGTGCGCCGCGACACGCGGCTGCCATCGTCGAGGCCGCAGCCGACATCAGCGATGCCGAGCTGGACTACAGCCCCGCCAGCATCGGTCTGGTGGAGGACATACTCGACGGCTTCCGGACTGACGGCGCCACCGGAGAGGAGATGGCCGACTCTGTCGTCGCCTTCGGCTGTTACATCGGCGAGATACTGACCCGTCACACGGGCGGGGCCTGGCGCTACGCGCCGGACGCGCACCATACCGTCCCCCTCGTCGTCGAATTGCCCGGTGCCCGGGAGTGCCACCCGATCGACTGGGTCTTCCGCCGTGTCGAGCACGGAGCCGACGTCAGTATCCGTGACCTCTACGCCGCGGCCGACCCGGGAAACAGCCCTGCCGCGGAAAGCTTCGACTGTTAAAGTCTCATCTACTTTTCAGCGTCGGACGGAGTGCAACCGCTGTCGTGCGCCGGCGCGCGGGTGAGATGCGTCCGGGCCGGGGCAACCCCCGTGCCGCTCGGATCACGTCTTCGCGAATGTATCCCGTCAGGTTGGAGACACACCCGCTGCCCGGTTGGAGGAGCGTCGGGGGAGCACGAGGTGAGCGCACACATGCGGGAGGGCGACATGTCCCTGGTCGGTCGCGAGCACGAGCAGGAACTGGTGGCCGCACTGCTGGCCGACCAGTCCGGCGGCGGCCGAGTGCTTCACCTGAGCGGGGGCGTGGGCACGGGGAAGACGGCCGTCATACGGTTCGCCGAGGCGGAGGCGGCGCGGCAGACAGTGCCCGTGCTGTCGACCGCCGGGGCTCCCGCCGAGCGAGGACTGCGGTATGCCGCGCTGCACAGCCTGCTCCAACCCCGTCTGGCACGGCTCACCGATGTACCGGCCCCGGAACGCTCGCTACTGGAGGACGCGTTCGGAGGCGGCGCCGCCGAGTCGGCACCACAACAACTGGCAGCGGCCGCGCTGCGCCTGCTGGCGGTGACACCGGGTCCGGTCCTCGTATGCGTGGACGACCTCGACCGGCTCGATGCCGCGAGCCGGGACACCGTACGCGAGATGGCCCGGCACTGCGGTGAGACGCGGGTGCGCATGGTCGTCACCGAGCGGGCGGCGCCCGATGCCCGGCTCGCGCCTGACGCGCTCACCGTCACGCTGGAGCCGCTCTCCGATCCCCAGGCCCGCGAACTCGTCGAACGTTCCGGGCGGGCCACGGCGTACGCCGAAAAGGAACTCGTCCTCGCCCTGGCACGAGGAAACCCGCTCGCGCTCACGGAGTTGTCGCTGAGCGGCAGCGGTCTCATGGACGCGGCGGGTCTCGGCATGCTGCCGGCCACGCCGCGTCTGGCCGAGGCGTACGCCGAGGACCTGGAGGGCTTGTCGGCACACGCGCGCGCCGTGCTGCTCACCGCGGCGTTGAGCACCTCGTCGGTCGCACAGGACGTTCTCGGAGCGAGTACGCGCTTCCTCGGCGGTGACGGGGCGGCGCGGGCCGGCCTGGACGAGGTCGTGATGCGGGGACTGGTCATCGAGAGCGACCACCGCCTGCGATTTCCCCAGCCGCTGCTTCGTGTCGCCGTCCTCCACCTGGAGTCGGCGGCGCGGCGCATGACGGCCCACTCGGCTCTGGGGCAGAACGTCACGAGCCGTCCCCACGCGGCCTGGCACGCGGCCCAGTGCGCGGCCGGTGCCGAGGAGGAACTCGCCGAGCGTCTGGACGCACTGGCGGACGGGCCCTGTCCGGGCGCGGCGGTCCTCACTTCCCTGGCCGCACTCGAGTGCGCGGCCCGCCTCTCCTCGGACCCGGAGCGCCGTGCAGACCGGTTGATGCGCGCTGCCGAACTGGCGTCCTGCCACAGTCTGGAGGAGCAGGCTGGTCGGTTCGCCCGTGAAGTCGATGTCCCCGGACTCGGAGCCTACGGTCGTGCTGTGCAACTGTGGCTGCATGATCTGACGCCGAGCACCGCCACCGTCGACCGGGAACGGATACCCGAACTCTGCTCGACCGCCCGCGCCGTCGCCACCCGGCATCCCGACCTCGCGCACAGACTGCTGCACGCCGCGGCGGCCAGATGCTGGTGGCAACAGGCCGGGGCCGCGGAACGGCGCATGGTCGTCCAGGCGGTCGAGGACCTGCGGACCTCACCATGGAACGCACGTGATCTCGTCATCATGGCGCTGATCGAGCCGCTGTCGGTGAGCCGTGTTCCCCTGCCCGGCGCGTCCGGGCGAACCGACGGCATCGATCCGCTCCTGCTCGGCCAGGCAGCACACCTCACAGGTGACCTCGGTCGAGCATCGCTGCTGCTCCAGGAGGCGGAGTCGGCCGTCCGCGCCGACGGACGGCACCTGCAACTGGCGTGCATACTCGTGGCGAGGGCACTGGGTGAGGTCTGGCTGGGCACCCAGTGGGGTACCGCGGAGGCACTGGCCGAGGAGGGCCGGGTGATCGCCACCAGGACGGGGCAGACCAACTGGGCGGCGAGGGCCACCGGAGTCCAGGGCGTCATCGAGGCGCTGCGAGGCCATCACGACAGAGCACTCAAGTGTGCCGCAGAGGTCGAGGAAGCGTCGCTGCACCTCAGCCAGAGCAAACAGCTGAGCCTGGCCGCGCTCACTCGCGCGCTGACGGCATCCGGCACCGGACGACACGCCGAGGCCTACGCTCACCTGCGATCGATGTTCGTCGAGCTGACGACGCCCTACTCCTTCGAGCAGTTCTGGGGACTCGCCTTCCTCGCGGAGACCGCGCTGCCTGCGGGGAGGCTGGCCGACGCCAAGGCCGTCGTCGAGCAGGTCGAGAGCCTGACACGCACCGGGCGGGCACCGCTGCTGCGGCGGGTCCTGGCCTATGCCAAGGCGGTTCTCGCCCCCGACGAGGAAGCGGAGACCCGCTACAGCGAGGCGCTCGGGGACGGGGCCGAGGGGTGGCCGCTGCTGTACGGAATGACCCATTTCGGCTACGGCGTCTGGCTCAGGCGCCGACGTCGCATCGTCGAGTCTCGGGGACCACTCGCCACGGCCGAGAGTGTCTTCAGGGCTCTTGGCGCCAGTACCCGCGCGGATCTGGCGGCCTCGGAGCTGAGGGCGACCGGCAGGGCGGAAGCCGAGCCCACCGGGGACGACGTCTCTCGGGTGCTGTCGCCGCAGCAACTCACCATCGCCCGCCTCGCGGCCCGTGGTCTGTCCAACCGGGCCATCGGGGAACAACTCCGCCTGTCGCCCCGTACGGTGGCTTCGCACCTCTACCAGATCTTTCCGAAGCTGGACGTCACCTCACGCACGCAACTGGCCGAGAGGCTGGACACGTACTGAGGTCGCCGGGGCGGCTGAGTAGGTGAGAAAGATCCTCGTGAAACCGCGCTGTCGAGCACGGGTCAACCGGACGACGTGGCCGAGGACCACACGTCATGGCGGGCAACCTACCGCGCGCCCCCGGGCAGGAGCCGGCACTCGTCAGGTGACAGGAGCATCCCTCAACACCTCGGCCAACTGCGCTCGTGCCGTCACACCAAGCCGGGGAAAGATCCGGTAGAGGTAGGCACCGATGGTGCGGGGCGAGAGGTTGAGCTCGTTGCCGATCTGACGGTTCGAAAGCCCACGGCCGGCGAGTTGGGCGATCCGCAGCTCCTGTGCGCTGAGGAGGTCGCGAAGTCGAGCCGGTCCGGGTGTGCCCGGAGCACTCTGCTCCGCCCTCGCACCCGAAGCCCGCAGCTCCGCGGTGATCCGCGCGACCCGTGCGTCGGCACCCATCGTGGTGAAGGTGGCCGCTGCCTGGCGCAGGGTGACACGGGCGTCGGTGAACTCGTGCCGGCGGCGGAGCAGGCGTCCGTGGACCAGGCGCAGGGACGCCTCCAGGAAGGGCCGGTGGGACAGGTCCGTGGCGAAGGCCCGTTCGTACAGGGACTCCGCGTCCTGGTGGTCCGCCAGGACCGCGCGCGCCACCGCGAGCCCGACCGAGACGAGAGGAGCGCTCTCCGCGCCCAGCCTGTGTTCGAGCCGGAGCAGTGTCGTGCGTGCCTCTTCGGCCGCGTTCACGGCGTCGGCGGCTTCCGCGAAGGGGACCAGGGCGAACAGGGCGGCAGCGCAGCGGTCGGGATCGGAGAGGAGAGACGAGAGTCCCTTGAAGCCGGCGGCGAAGTCACCGCTCTCCACCTGAGCCCAGGCCGTGCCGACCGCGAGAATCTCGTCGATCGAGGGCACCGAACGCCGTGCGGCTGCCAGATCATGGGCGCCGACCACCGGCACCGTACCGGTCCGCAGACTCCCTACGAGTCCCCCCAGGAGTCGTGCGGCGGCCGCGTGGTGACCCCGGTTGTGCTCTTCGGCAAGCTCACCGCACCGCCGGAAGGAAAGCTCGGCCTGAGCCCAGTCACCCGTGACCAGGTGCGCCAGTCCCTGCCGGAGCACAACCCGTGGCAGATGGCCCGGCTGGTCGCGGAAGCGGTAGCGGTACTCCGTCTGCCGGTGCAGGTCCAGCGCCCGCAGCGGGTCACCGGCCAGCAAGGCCGCTTCACCCAGACGTTCGAGGTCACGTGCGGACACGTGTGAGAGCCGGGGCAGGGTGGACAGACGCGCGAGGACGGTCGCGGCCCGGCGGACCGGTCCCACCATGGCCATGGCGTACAGCAGCCGCGGGTCGTTCGCCCTTTCCGGCATCCCGTCGAGAAAGGCCAGCAGAGCATCCGCGCGCGCTGCGTCGCCCGCGATCGCGGGTGCCGTCAGCCGGGCCAGCTCCAGCGCGTTCTCCTGCTCGACGGCGCCGACCGGCGCAGGCCAGGCGGCAGGATTCGCCGGCGGTTGCCGCCCCCCGTCGTCTCCCAGACGGGTAAGCGCCTCGGCGCAGAGCGCGCCGAACGGGCCCAGCGGGTGGCGAAGGGCACGGTGCGCCATCGTCCACGCCATGCGCCCCCAACCGAGGTCGTGGGCGAGCTGGGCGGCCAGAAGTGCGCAGCGTCCCTGCTCCTCGGGCACGCGGTACAGGTCGGCTGCGCGCCGCAGCAGACGCACGGCCATCGCCGGATCACTCTGATCCAGCGCATGGCGGTGCACGGCTTCGAGGCGACCGGCCAGTTCCGGGTCGGCCCCTTCCACGGCCTGGGACAGGTGCCACAGGCTGCGCACCGAACCCTGCACCAGCACAGCCGCCAGGGCCGCGTGTGCGGCGCGGAGGCGCTGTGGGCCGATGCCGTGGATCACGGCTCCCGCTGTGGCGGGATGGCCGAAGCGCAGACGCGTACCGTCGAACGTCACGAGGCCTTCGCGTTCCGCCGGTTCCAGCACCGCGAAGCCCAACTCGACGCCCGAGATCCCCGACGCGGCCGACAGAAGCAGGGGGAGGTCGCCCGCCGGATGGAGTGCCGCCACCAGCAGCAGGTCACGCGTCCCCGAGGGGAGCCGTGAAACACCCGGTGCCAGAGCGGAGGCCAGCCGGTCGGACGAGGCGGGCGCGTAGGGAAGGCAGTCCTCGGACCGGACGGGGAGTTCGCGGAGCGCGAGTGGGTTGCCGGCCGCGGTCGCCAGCAGCTCGCGCACGGCCTGCGGGTCGTCGCCCGGACGTCTCGTCGCCAGCAGTGCGGCGGACTGGGCGGGTGTCAGCGGTGCGAGCGCCAGTTCCGGAACGCCGGCCAAGGACGTCAGGCGCGTGCGGTGCGGACGCGAGGCCATCAACAGGCCCAGCCCTGGAGCCCTGGTCCTGCGCGCGACGAAGGACAGCACTTCCGCGCTGGCTTCGTCCAGCGCGTCCCAGTCGTCGACGGCGATCAGCAGGGGCCGCCTGGCGCTGGCCGATTCCAGGACGCCGAGAACGGCGAAGGACAGCTGCGCCCGGTCCCCGTCGACCAGCAGCTGCGCCAGCACCTGACACTGCCGGGCCTCCAGTGACCGGCGCATATGTCCAAGGACCGGCCAGATGATCTGAAGCAGACCGGCAAGCTCGGGTGGATTGGCGCCCCGGACGCCCGCGCAGCGCAGCACGTGCAGGCCGGCGGCAGTTGCCAGCTCGACGCCGGCTTCGAGGAGTTCCGACTTCCCCGAACCCGCTTCTCCGCGTACGACTCGTGCCGCTCCCTGCGCCAGGGCCTCGTGCAGGAACTCCTGAAGCTTCCGCAGCTCCGGGGCACGTCCGATGAGTCCGGGATTCCCCGGCGCCTTCTGGGGGAAGGAGGCGACAAGTGCCGGCGTGCGGCGGTCCTCTTCTCCGACAGGGAGAGAAGGGACCTCGATCTGAGCGTACATGGGTGACCCCCGTTCCGGGGCATCGAACGGTCCCACCCGATTCAAGGGAGCGCTCTCCTGCCTGGTCTTCATCTCACCGGACAGGTGTCCGCGGAACAAGGCAGTTCACATGCAGTTTGCCCCCGGTGGCTCAGGCAGCAGACGCTGGACGACGCCGACGTGGAACGGCTTCCGCTGCTCACGCGGCACGTCACGCCACGTCCGGCGCTCCCATGCGCGTTGCCCCGCGCTGCGCCCGCTTGCTAACCTTCCGGCGTGATTGAAGTCGACAGAGCCTAGCCACGGCGAACCGCCGACCGGTGCCGTCCCGAGTCCCCCTTCCCAGGTGACCGGTTGAGCGGAGGTCGGCCTCCATCGCGTGCTCACATGTGCCCTCGGCACGGTGAGCCGGCCCGGCACATCGTGCCGTGGACGCCGTGGAACCGTGAAGAGTTCCGTCGCAGTGCATCGAGGCGTTCGCCGTCCCGCAGTCAGTTGCAATTCCCGCGCTCCCGTATGTCCGCCGGGCATACGTCGTCGTCGACCTCGGCATGCCCACATGTGCCGGCGGGGGAGCACACACAGAACTGGAACACGCTCATGATGCACAAGAAGTCCCGCGCGCGTACCCGCCGTCGGCGGGCCCACTGGAAGGCCACCCGGCCCGCCCTGGCGGCCTGCGCGAACATCGCATGCGGCCTGCCCACCCCCGGACACGCGGCCTGTGTGCACTGCGGTATGTACCGCGGCCGTCAGGTGCTTCCCCCCTCCTGACCCCACAGACGCCGACCGTGCAGGGCTGCCCGCGCCATGCACGCCGACTTCATCCCCACTCCGGCAGGTTGACCCCTGCGCGCCGCGTCGGCGCCGAGCACGCCCAGTGCGTCGGCGAGTTCGGCCGCTCGGGGGCTACCTGCCGGGGCCTGGGACATGTCACAACCGCGACAGGGGGAGCGTGCCGACTCGCCCCGCGTGAAGCATGTTGCACCCGGGTTGTGCAACCGCCGGACAGCGGCGGTCGATCACTGGGGGACACGCACAATCGGAAACCCAATTCGTCACCGGCTTGACTGGTGATGAAAAGAGCTGTCATGATTCCATCACCGCCTCAACGGGTGACCGGGAATTCCGGGGAATCTGTCCGGTCAGGGCGGCCGAAGACCTTCTGACCCAGATGGGGAGCATCAGTCATGGCTGTCAGCTACACCGCCGTTGTCGACGTCGACGGAGAGGGCCGCAACGGCGGTCGCGTTCAGTCCTCCGACGGTCTGCTGGAGACCGGCCTTGCTCTTCCCAAGGAGCTTGGCGGCGCGGGGACCGCGACCAACCCGGAGCAGCTTCTGGCCGCCGGCTGGGCCGCCTGTTTCCTCGGCGCCCTGCGCCGGGCTGCCACGCTTCGCAAGGTCCGGCTCACCAGCACCACCATCACCGCCGAGGTCACCCTCACCCACGGCGACGACGGCGAGTTCTCGCTGTCCGCGGTCCTCAGCCCCGTCCTCGGCGGCGTCGACCAGGCCACCGCCGAGGAACTGGCGCGGGCCGCCCACCAGATCTGCCCGTACTCCAAGGCCACCCGCGGCAACATCCCCGTCACCATCAACGCCAGCGCCGCCGCCTGACACGACACCGCCCCCCGGCCGCGGGTTCCGTGCTCCTTCCCCTGGCACGGAACCCGCACTCCCGGCCCTATCCACACCGCCGACCGGACAGAGACGGGTCCCGACATGGTTTCCACGACGTACACACACGCACGGGCCGCCGAGCATCGTCGTTCCGCGCGCGGCCCTGCCTCCGCCGCGCCCGCCGGGCAGTGGCCCCAGGACGTCGGAAACTCCCAGGACCGTAATTGGCCCGACGACACACAGGCGTGGATCTGGGCGGCGAGCGTGGCCTTGTCGGGGTATGGTCCGGCGGCCTCGAACTTCGTCTGACAGCCCATCAGGAAGGTCCACGCGCAGAAGCGGGGAAAGCGTCTCTTCGTGTGAACCAACCATCCGCCGTCAGCGTTTACCGGATGTGGGTCCTGCGCCCGGTCACGAGGTCGCAGGACCCCGGCGGGTCCGTGCATCCGACGAACCAGGACCCGGGCGAGTTCTGGCACCCCCCGACCAGGACCGCCCGATGCCGGTTCCTCCCTGCCGTGGGGGCGGGAGCAACCGGGACGGGGCCCGGCACATGTGCCGGGCCCCGATCACCACCGGGCCAAGGAACGTGTGAGGTGGCCGGCCAGGGTACCGATCGCCCTACCGCGACGAGTCACCGATGCGAGGCGTCCCGGGAGGGACACGCTCGACGGCAGCCGACAAAGCGTGCCCACATCTGCGGTGTGGGGATGTACCGGCGCCGCCAAGTCCGGCCGACGCGACCGTATGTGTCCAGCGCACCGGAGGCCGCCCGGAGCGGCCTCATCCGTCCCGTGGCGAGGCCGGGGCGTACGGGCGCATGCGGGGCGCCCGGCTGTCGGAGCGCCGCCGCGGGGATCAGCGGACGTGTGTCAGTCGGCGTCGGGCGCCGCAGCCGCACTCTCCGCGGGCTTCACCAGGGTGTACATGACCGACCGCTGCTGCTTGTGGCGCTGGATGCGTCCCTTGGCGACCAAGGACTCAAGGGTGTTCCGCACCACCTGCGGTGTCGGGTTGCGACCCGGGTACTTCTCCAGGAGCTCGTCCCGCAGCTCCTTCGCCAGACGAGGCTCCTCGTGGGAGTCGAGCAGCTCCGTCAGGAGCTCTCCGAGCAGAGGCCGGTGCGACTTCCCCTTCGCGCCGGCCTTTGCCTTGGTCCCCGCGGCAGCGGAGTTGGCGGACGCCGAGCGCCGCGCGGCGGCTGCGGTTTCGGTGCGTTGCCTTGCTTTCGCGACCACGGACTCGCCCTGGGCCTGCTCGGGCAGGCGTGTGGCGTCCGCGAAACCCTCGTACCGCTCGGCGAGCTTCAGGATGTCCGCCAGGAGGGCTTCCTCCTGCTTCAGGAACCTGATCTTCTGCGCCAACTCCTGCTGACGCCTGCGGTTCTCCTCCAGGTCCGATGCGGCTTGTTCCACGTACCGCGATCGGAGCGTGGCGGCTGACTGGCTGGTCACAACCGGTTCACTCCCTCGATATGGATGACGCTGCGCATGGTACCCACGCCGAGGGGCCCGTGCAGATAAGTGTCGACGCCGGAGCTCGTCGGGCATCTTCGCTCGTCACGACAAGTGCGCGATGTGCCTGTGCAGCTTGTCCAGCCTGTGCAGCCTGTGTACCAAGGAGGCGCCATGTGTGTCCTACACTTGTGCTGGTGCACGCGCCTGGTGGCTGCCGAGCGGTCGGATGCCGTCATACGGTGTCGCTTCCCGGACGCTCCAGCGTGCCAGGCCATCTGCGGACCACGGGTGTGCACGAGTCGCCCACGGCATCACACACGGAGTCCTTCAACGCCAATACGGGCTCGGCCAGGCGGGACTTCGCGGACATCATCACGGCGGTGATGCGGGCGGAGGCTTCGGCCCGTGCCGTCGTCAGGGCCTCCAGAAGGCTGTCGGCGAGTTGCGGGCCCGCCAGCTCCCGGAACCGCTTGTCGACGAACCTGACCCCCGACACGCGACCGTCGGCGCCCACGGTGACCTCCACGACGCCGTCCCTGGAACGTGCCGTCACCGACAGCGCCCTCATCTGCTCCCGGGCCCTCGTCAGAACCCCGTACTGCTCGGCGAAGTCGGCAAGGACCTTCTCCAGGCGGATTGCCGGTGACATCCTCGTCGTCCTCCTCTGCCGGTGAAGCCACCCGAAGGCGGCATGGTCTTGGAACGGCCGGGCGGCCGCGTCGCTCGCGGACCTCGTCCGGCGTCCGCTCGCGTCCGGGCTCGCGCGATCTCCTGCCTCCTGCGCCCGCTCCATCCGTCCGGCATCCTTCACCGCACATCACCGGAAGGGGAAGAGGCGGCTGCGCCGGAAGGCGTCCCGGCGCCGAGGTCCTTCCGTACCTGGACACGAGACGACCGCACACTTGGTTCACATGCCGGGGGAACGTGGCGTACCGGTCAACTGCGCTGTGGGCCCTCTCCGAGCACACCCACGGCCACGCGGCGATGTCGGGAACGTGCCGCGCAAGAAGCACACGTGTTTGTCGTTTCGGCGGGTTCAGGGTCGGGTGAGAACGGTTCGACGGACGTGACATACAACTCATACCGGGGTGCATGTTTCGATTCCGTTAAACACGAAACCAGGGCCCGTGACAAAGAAATGCCTGGTCAAGATAGGGTTTTCCAGTAACGGCCCGCAACCGTCAACACACATGTGTTCGCAGGATCAGCAACCCGGCACTAGAGTGACACAAAAGCGGCAGTCTTCTGGCACCTGCCTCTGCCTACAGTGCGAATGCGGAGGTTGCATCCGGCCTCCGGTCGCCGCACGACAGAGAACCAGGATGGTTTCAGCACTATGGCTACGCCCCCCACGGCTGTGTCCCGGTCCGATCTGCTCGACACCATCATGAGGGAACACCGGGACAGTCTTGTCTCGTACGCCGACAAGATGCTCGGTGATCACGGACTCGCCGAGGACATCGTCCAGGAAACGATCATGCGAGCCTGGCGGAACATCGACCGCCTCATGGGGATGGAGGGATCCGTCCGGGGTTGGCTCTTCACGGTGACCCGGCACCTGGTCATCGACTGGGTGCGCAAACCCCATGCCCGCCGGGAGGCCATCGGATTCACCTACAACGACCCCGCGACGACGGCCGACGGCATCGAGGCGGTGCACGACGCCATGGTGGCCAAGCCCTTACTCCTCCGGCTCTCCCCGGAACACCGTGCGGTGCTGGTCCACATATACCTTTGTGACCGCAGCATCCAGGAAACCGCGGGCATCCTCGACGTCCCGGCCGGCACCGTCAAGAGCCGTCACCACAACGCCCTGCGCAAGCTGCGTACCCTCGCGTGACAGAAGGCCGCCTGGTGCCGCGACGGGGCAAACGCTGCCTGTTGCGGCACTGGCGCTACACAGGTGAACGGCGCGGCGGGCTGGTCCGTTCATCCCCGGGGGGAGCTTCCACCGGCCGGGTGTCTGCTCCCGGAACCCGCCTCACCGGCACGGGTCGACGGCTCGCGAACCCGAGCCGTCATGTCGGCGAGAGGAGTGGCCCCCCTTGTACGTGCTGGTGCCTGACGATCCCGTGTTCTTCGCGAAGTTCCAGAGCCTGGAGGAACCGCTTCTCCGCCGGCTCCACCTCCTCCACAGCGCGGGCCGGGAGTCCGACGACGAGCGTGTCGTCGCCGATGCGTACGAAAGCTGGGTGCGGATTCTGCTGAAGCTGCCGCTCTGGCCCCAGTGGCAGGTCGAAGACGTGTCAGGCGGCCCGGCACAGGGCGGGCGGACCGGGTACACCCTGTACGATCCGCGCGGCCACCAGCTGACGTGTCTGTATCCGATCGAGGTGACCGCGGCCGACCTGGGTTGCCTGGCTGCTTGCCTCGATCTGTTCGTCGAGGACGACAAGGGTCGGCGCGCTGTGCCCGACGCGTCAGACTCCGAACGGCCGGAGCGAGATGGGAACCCGGTCGACGTCTTCAGGCGCGTCATGGATGTTCTGTTACTTCCACCTCCTCGGAGGCTTCTGGGAGTCCTGCGAGAGTTCCTGTCCCAGGGAACCGGCGTCTCCGTGACTCTGCAGGCCGAGCAGGAGGCGCAGTACCGGTGCTTCTGCGAGGAGATCGTGACCATCCTCAGCTCGGGCGACACCTTCGCCTACCGAAGCCACCGTGCCATATACCTCTGAGCACGTCGATGCGACGGTGAGGTGTGCACGGGTGTGCCGAATGTTCCGGCCCTCCGCCCGCGCTGTCGCACAGCTTGACCCTGGCCTTCAGCCCGCCCGCGCGGATCGGTTCACCTGCGGGACCACAGAGGTGCCGTCCGGGCCGGGGCCGCCGCGGCGCAGGCCCTGCGCTGCACGGCTCGACCATCCTCGCCGGGAGCCCCGGTCCGAGGTGTCCTGGAATCCGAGGTGTCCTGGAATCAGATGTCCTGACCGTCCTGGAGCCGGGCCAGCGCGTCGCGGAGTGCGGCGCGCGAGGTGATGCCCAGTTTGGGGAACACCCGGTACAGATGGGAGCTGACCGTGCGCGGGGACAGGCGGATTCGTTCGCCGATCTCCTTGTTGGTCAGGCCGATGGCGGCGAGGTCGGCGATCCGGCGTTCCTGCCAGGTCAGCTCGGTGAGATCTGATGACGTGTGCTGCGTGGCCACGCCGGACGCCCTCAACTCCGCCCGGGCCCGCTCGGTCCAGGTCGGGGCCCCGAGCCGTTCGAACGTCTCGGCCGCTCGGACCAGGAGCCGGCGCGCGTCCGTTCGCCGCTGGTTGTGTCGAAGGCGGATGCCGTGGGCGAGGCGGATACGGGCGAGTTCGAAGGGGAAGTCGGGACCGGCGGGGTGTCTTTCGGCCCGGTTGTACATGTCGTCGGCTTCTGCGGCGTTCGTGGCGGTCATGGCCAGGGCGCCGTAGGTGATCAGGGCGAGCCGGGGGGAGAGATGAGGCAGGCCGGCTCGCTGTGCCGCCAGTGCGTGTCCGCGGGCCTGTTCCGAGCGGCCGGTGTGCACAGCCGCTTCGACGAGGTCGAGAAGGGTGCGTGGGGCCTGGTGGGCGTAGGGTTCGAAGGAGCCGGGGGGCGTGATGCCGATGGCGTGGAGGTAGGCGGCTTCGTAGTCGCCTTCGCTGAGTGCGGCCGTGGTGCCGACGGCGTCGGCGATCTGGGTCAGGAATCCGACTCCGCGCGGGCGCGTGCATCAGCTGATTCGTCACCCGGAATGGTCGGAGCACGCCGGGGTGGAGCGGTCGTCCCCGCAGCGGGGAAGCGTGCGAGGGCGACCGCTCCGTTCCTGCGGCCAGGCCAGCCAATGAACACCTTGGTCGCAGGAGTTCTTCCCCTGTCGGAGAAACGAGCGAGGAAGCGGAAGGGGTTCACCGGCCCGACGAGAAGTCCGCGCCGGGTGTCCGGTCCGCATCCGGAGAAAGGGCTGGACGCCCACAGCGAACCGCGCGGCCCCGACGCACACCCGCCACGTGGACGGCGTCCGCCTCGCGACGTCTCGCCCAGAACTCTTCCGCACGGGGCCACTCCGGGTCAGCACGCCCAGCGACCGTGAACATTCAGTCATTCGACTGTCGTCGCCCGCCCGTGCCTGATCGATCCTGGAACAGTCGCCCGCGTGCCGGTGCCGGGCGGTCGTCACGCTCGGAGGAACCAGCCGTGAACCGTACTCCCGTCGTCTTCATCCATGGCGCGTGGCTTCACGCGCTTTCCTGGGAGTCATGGGCGGAGCGCTTCGCCAGCCGGGGTTTCCGCGCTTTCACCCCCGGCTGGCCGGGGGAGGCCGCTGCCGCGCGAGACGTGCGCAGGTCTCCCGAGCCGCTCGGCGGCATCGGACTGGGCGCACTGACGGACCACTACGCCGGCATCGTGCGTTCGTTCGATATCTCGCCGGTGATCGTCGGCCACTCGGTCGGCGGGCTCATCGCGCAGCATCTCATCGGCGCCAATGTGGGGCGGGCCGCGGTCGCCATCGCACCGGCTCCGATCAACGACGTTCCGCTGCCGCCCTCCTCGGCACGGCTGCGGCCCATCGCCCGGACCGAGGACATGGACCAGATGGTGTCCCTGTCACCGGAGCAGTTCCGCCACTTTGTCGCGAACACCGTCGGAACGGAGGAGTCCGACAGGCTCTTCGCCCGCTACGCGGTGCCGACACCGCGTCGCCTGCTCGCCGACCTCGGATACGCGGGTGCGGCTCGTAGCCCGCACGCCGTGGCGGACATCGCCAACGCCGGCCGTGGCCCGCTTCTGCTGCTCTCCGGACAGGAGGACCGACTGATACCCGATTCCGTCACCCGCGCGGTGTACAAGCAGTACGGTGACTTGACGGCTGTAACCGATCTGAAGCAGTTCGCGGACCGCGGCCACTCACTGGTCATCGACAGCGGATGGCGATTCGTCGCCGACTACGTGCTCGGCTGGCTGGACGAACGCGGCATTCGCGCCCTTCCGGGAGAGGGGTCACACTGAACCGGCCGCGAGCGACGATGTCACCATTGGTGGGCTAATGTCACACGTATCTATTTCATAATGTGTTGGGGCGCTATGGGCGGGTCCCGGCACACCGCAGAGGATCGAGACAGGCATGAACTGGGCTGACCGGGGGCTGTGCCGGACGCAGGCGGAGCAGATGTTCGCCGAAGGCGCCGCGCAGAACGAGGCCAAGGCCGTGTGCGTTCACTGCCCGGTGCAGGTCGAGTGCCTGGCCTACGCGCTGGACCATCGTGTGCAGCACGGTGTCTGGGGTGCGATGACCGAGCGGGAGCGCCGTGCGCTGCTGCGCCGCCGGCCGGACGTGACGTCCTGGGCGGAGATCCTCCAGACGGCTCGTGCGAGGTACGAGGCGGCTTCGCTCAGCGGTTCTCAACAGGCGCGCCGGGCCATGGCGGTGCCGGTGCCGCGCGTCGGGCGCGCGCTCCCCGTGCGCGGCGACGATGTTGAGGTCGCCCGGTGGGGCAGGGGCTGAACACCGCGCATGAGACACGTGTTCTTCGAGGAGTTCGGGGACATCATCCTCGGCCCGCCCGGTGCCACGCCCGCCGACCTGGCGGCAGACAAGCAGGTGTGAGGCGCGGCAGGCGCCCGGTGACGGGTCTCAGCGCAGACCGGTGGCCCGTGCCACGGTCTGCGTCACCGTGTTCCCCTCGGTGTCACGGGCGCTCGCCCGCAGGGACACGAAGGCGGCCCCTCTCGGCGCGTCCAGCGTGTACCGCCCGTGCCGCGGGTCCTGCAATCGGTGCCAGTGGCGCCCGTCGTCGTAGGACACCTCGGCGGTGAGCCCTTCGACCCTGCCCGCGCCCACCGCACCCGGCAGATGCAGCGCGGTGACGGACAGGCCGGCGTTCCTGTCCGCCCGGCCCGCGCCGTCCGTCGCGATCGCGTAGTCGAGCTGTATCAGGGGCAGTACCGCCTGGGCGTCCGCGGCGGGAGCCTTCGAGGTGAAGGTCCATTCGGTACGGGTGGTGGGGGAGTAGGGGCTGACGGTGGCGTCACGGCTGTTCTCCACGACCAGCCGGTACGGCAGGCTGCCCGCCGAGGGGGCGTCACCCGCGACGACCGTGCCCGTACCCTGCCCGAGCAAGGTCTTTCCCTGGTACAGCGCGAGGGTCTGACGGGTCCGCTCGTAGTCCATGGACATGCCCACGTGGTCGGCGCCGCCCCAACCGGGGACATCGGCGCTCAGTCTGCCGCCGATCCGGGCCGGCGGCTTGTAGTTGTCGTTGAGATACGGGCGTTCGACCGGCTTGAACCAATCCTGCGCGTACCTGCCGCCCGCTTGGTACGTACGCTTCGGCTCGACCTCGTAGAGCAGGTTGTCGACGTACGCCTCCTGACCCCAGGCGTTCTCCCCGGTCGTGGAGACCCAGTCGACGCGCGTGCTGTTCACCGGCTCGCGCATCGTCGTCCCGATGCCCCAGTTCGAGTACGCGGGCCAGTCGAAGCGGTACTCGCCGCCGCCGCGCGTGGGATCCGGGCTGTCGAAGGTCACGTCCACCCGGGCCAGGTTGCGCGGGCCGCCCCGGACGACCATGTCGGCGGGGATTTCGTCGTGCCACGTCCGCATCAGGTCGTACACATACGGACTCGCGGGCACGGACGCGACCGTGAGGGCGTCCCGGCCCCGCCGCACCTGCTCGATCAGCTTCTCGCCCTCGTCCGTGCTGAGCAGGGCGACGTCCAGCGGGGCGGGAGTGAACGGGTCGCTGCCGTACTCGCGGATCTGCCGCCCCGGCCGGTCGTTCACGACCAGAAGCAGCCGCGCCCCCGCCGCTGCCGCGGCCCGCGCCTGCTCGACATCGCCGACCTCCGAGTCGCGTCGCACGACGACCGCCTTGCCACGCGCGTCCACCCCCGCGTAGTCGGCCACCGTCCCGTCGCCCGCGACGACCGCGCGCAGGGTGTGCTGCCCCTGGGGCAGCGGAGTCACGGCCGCCTGGCGCAACACGTCCGTGAAGTCGGTGGACCCCGCGGAGACGCTGAGCGCGGGCTCCTCCTTGCGCCACCGGGCCGCCATGTGGAAGTCGCCGTGCCGGACCCTCTCCGTCGTGGGCTGCGCCCACAGGCTGTCGTAGCTGGTCTGGGTCTCCATGTAGTCCTCGACGTCCTGGTCCGGTACGAAGCTCCGGGCGGCCGCTATCCGGCCCTTGAGATCGGGGTGCCCGGTGTCCGCCCCCGTGTCCAGGACGGCCACGTCCACACCCTCCCCGGTGTCGCCGCCCGCCCAGACCTGCGGTGCGCCGATCTGGGCAGTGGTGTCCGCGAGGTCCGCCCGCGCCTTTCCGTCGAGCCAGATGTGGTTGATGCCGTGGCCGAACGAGGGGGCTGTCCCCGCCTGGCCCCCGGATGTACGGGAGGCGGGAGCGCCTGCGACGGCGTTCCAGAAGTCGGCGGCCCGTCCACGGTCCTCGGCCAGGGCGGCGCCGTGCACGCTGCTGAGGTCCCTCGTCCGCGTGGCGCCGGGTGGTGGCGCGCTCCGCCACAGTCCGGCAGGGCTGTCCCGGTAGGAGACGATCAGCGGTAACCGGTCGCGGTGCGTGTCGTCGTATCCGGCGGCGACGAGGTCGCTGATGTCGAACAGCCGTCGGTCCAGGGTGCCTTGGGCCACGTACGGCAGCGCCGCGTCCGGGTACACGTAGAGGTCGCCGCCCGCCTCCATGACTCGAGCGTCCGTGGGTTTGCCGTCCGGGCCGGTGACGACGACGGTCCCGCCGGGCGAGCCGGTCCCGGAAGACTGCCGGGTGGTGACGACGTCGCCGGTGATCAGCGTGACCGTGTGCGTGCCGGGCGGCACGTCGTCCGCGGTCGGACCGCCTGTGGCTGCTCGCGCCGCCACAGGCCGGGCGGCACCCCGGGTCCGCAGCCATGCCTTCCCTGCCGGGGCGCAGTGGGCGGCGGCACCACGACGCCTCATCAGTCAATTGACTGCACGTGGGCGGCATCGGGCGTCGTGCCGGCCGCGACCGCCGGGGCGACGGCCGGAACGCCGCCCCTCGAATTCCACGTTCCTGCATCGAGGTACAAGGCTCTCAAGAATGCGGCGGTGTGGAGGGCGGTACTGAGAGCGCCCGGATTTGAGTCATTAGACGGTAGCCCGGACACATGTGCCGCCACCAATCTGTACTTGCGACACCGAGCGTCAACGCGGCACACCTGGTGCCCCGTGACTCCCTGCCAAGCCGGCACACGGAGCCGACGACGGCTCGGTGCTCTCGCCCCCAGTTCCGTCACTTCCGAGAGGGATCAGCATGCCGTTCATCACCGTGGGCCAGGAGAACACCACCGACATCGACGTCTACTACGAGGACCACGGGAGTGGGCAGCCGGTCGTCCTCATCCACGGCTTCCCGCTCGACGGGCACTCGTGGGAGAAGCAGTCGGCGGCGCTGCTGGCCGACGGCTACCGCGTCATCACCTACGACCGACGCGGCTTCGGCCAGTCCAGCCAGCCCACCACGGGGTACGACTACGACACCTTCGCCGCCGATCTCAACACCGTTCTGGAGACGCTGGACGTACGCGACGCCGTCCTCGTCGGCTTCTCCATGGGCACCGGCGAGGCCGCGCGCTACCTGGCCACTTACGGCTCCTCGCGCATCGCCAAGGTGGCTTTCCTCGGCTCCCTGGAGCCGTGCCTGCTCAAGAGCGACGACAACCCGGCCGGCGCGGCACCCGCCGAGTTCTTCCAGGGCGTGTCCGACGCGGTGAAGACCGACCGGTACGCCTACTACACCTCCTTCTACCAGGACTTCTACAACCTGGACGAGAACCTGGGCACGCGCATCAGCGAGGAGGCCGTCCGCAACAGCTGGAACGTCGCCGCGGGCGGTGGCGCCCACGCGGCCGCAGCGGCGCCGCTCACCTGGGGCACCGATTTCCGCGCCGACATCCCGAAGATCGACGTGCCGGCCCTCATCCTGCACGGGACGGGCGACCGCATCCTGCCGGTCGAATCCACGGCCCGCCTCTTCCACAAGGCTCTTCCTTCCGCCGACTACGTGGAGATCGACGGCGCGCCGCACGGGCTGCTGTGGACCCACGCGGACGAGGTGAACAAGGCGCTGCTCGAGTTCCTGGCCAAGTAAAGGCATCGGCCTGTCCGGTCCGTTCGCCCGCCGGTGCCACCGCGGACGAACGGACCGGACGGCGATCTGGCACCGCGCCATGCCGCGGGGTGTGACCGGTCGGCAGAGCCCTCGTCGCCTATTGGGGAAGCACACAGAAAATGTCATCACCTGCTTGACGGGTTACACGAAGAGCTGTCATGATTTCATCACCGCCTCAACGGGTGACCGGGAACTCCGGGGAATCTGTCCGGTCAGGGCGGCCGAAGACCTTCTGACCCAGATGGGGAGCATCAGTCATGGCTGTCAGCTACACCGCCGTTGTCGACGTCGACGGAGAGGGCCGCAACGGCGGTCGCGTTCGGTCCTCCGACGGTCTGCTGGAGACCGGCCTTGCTCTTCCCAAGGAGCTTGGCGGCGCGGGGACCGCGACCAACCCGGAGCAGCTTCTGGCCGCCGGCTGGGCCGCCTGTTTCCTCGGCGCCCTGCGCCGGGCTGCCACGCTTCGCAGGGTCCGGCTCACCAGCACCACCATCACCGCCGAGGTCACCCTCACCCACGGCGACGACGGCGAGTTCTCGCTGTCCGCGGTCCTCAGCCCCGTCCTCGGCGGCGTCGACCAGGCCACCGCCGAGGAACTGGCGCGGGCCGCCCACCAGATCTGCCCGTACTCCAAGGCCACCCGCGGCAACATTCCCGTCACCATCAACGCCAGCGCCGCCGCCTGACCCACGGCTTCGGCGCCCCTGCCGCCGCCTCCAGCTTCCGGTGCGTCTCCTGGTCCCGGCATGACCGGGACGCCGACGACCCCATGACCTGTGAAAGCAGAACCATCATGAGCACGCAGACAGCCATACCGGCCGACCAGGCGGCGACGGGCGAACGTTACTCCCTGCTGAGGCTGTACCTGGGCCGCGGCGTTCTGGCCGTGGCGTGGGCCCTGGCATTCGCCGGAGCCCATGAGCAGATCGACGCCGCGGCGATCACGCTGCTGGTCGTCTACCCGCTGATCGACGCGGTGTCCTCGCTGATCGACTACCAGGCCCTCGCCGAGGGCTCCGAGCGCCGGGTCACGGCGTTCAACGGCGTGCTGAGTACGCTCGCCGCCGTCGCGGTCGGAGTCGCGGGCGCCGGGGGTGTGCAGCCGGTGCTCCATGTGTTCGGCGGCTGGGCGGTTGTCTCCGGGGCCGCCCAGGTGGTCGTCGGGCTGCGGCGGCGCGGCCCCGAGTTGGGCAAGCAGTGGCCGATGCTGATCGCGGGCGGTCTGTCCTTCGTCGTCGGCATCTTCTACAACATCCAGGCCGCGGGCGCGGACCCCTCACTCGACGTGCTGTCCGTCTACGCCACCGGCGGCGGCGTGTTCTTCATCGCCCAGGCCGGGCTGCTGGGCTGGAAGGCCCGCCAGCTGCGCACCCGGACCGCCTGAGCTCCGGGCGCCACACGCCCCTCCCATCCCGGCCCGTTCCCCTGTGGCGCGGGCCGGGACGCATTTCGAGTGCCGGACCCGGCAGAACGTTCGAGGGTTCGCCGGGTCAGGCCAGGGACCGAAGGGACCGCGCTGCGATTGCGGTCTCAGTCCAGTGCCCTCAGCGCCCCGTTGACAGCGGATTCCAGGAACGCCCGGTCGGCGCGCGCTTGTCCCATGACATGAACGCCCTGAATGAACGTGATGAGGAAGCGGGCCAGCTCCACCGGACTGTGCTCACTGCCCAAGTCTCCCCGTACCCGGGCCCGTCGCAGTGCCTCGGTCAGCACGGACTCCATCGCGATCACGGCGGCACGCACCTGCTCCACCGTGCCCTCGTGGGCCGCGCGTTCGGTGGCGGCGTTGACCAGCAGACAGCCGCGCTCCGGGTCCGCCACGTCGGCCGTGACCATCGCGAGCAGTAATCGACGCAATGCCGCGCGGATGTCGGAGCCGGTCCGCAGGTCCCGCTCCAGAGCCGCGATCAGACCGTCGACATAACGTTGCAGGGCCAGGGCGTAGAGGCCGTCCTTCGAACCGAACGCCGCGTACAGGCTGCCGCTGCCGATTCCCAGCAGAGCGGTCAGCCGTGGCATCGGCGTGGCGTGGTAGCCCTGCCTCCAGAACAGGTTCATGGCCTGCTCCACTGCCATGTCGGTGTCGAACTCACGAGGGCGTGCCACACCGGGGTCCTTTCAACGGTGGAGTCCTCGAACGGGTACGAGGCGGGCGCTCTGACTCTGGCAGGACGGCCGTCCGGAAGCATGAGTCGATCGACTCAATCTTCCAGCCTCGTCTTTCGACCGGCGCAAAACATGTGTGCCCCGCTTCGCACCGGCTGGAGGTGTCCGGTGACGCCGTCGTGTACGCGCCGCACACCACCTCCGGCTTTACCGTTCCCGCATCACCCGCCGAACGCGTCCGCTGCTCACGCGATGGGACGCCCGGCCGCGGGGCACGTCACGGCTCGCGGGGTTCGCCGAGCTCCTCCGCCCTGGCCCGCATTTCCGCGGCGCGCGGATTGCCGATTCCGCTCAGCAGCTCGGCCGCGCGCGTCCAGCTCGCCCAGGCCTGCGGACCGTCTCCGCGCTCCAGATGAGCCGACGCGATGTGATCCAGCACGTCGGCCTGGTTGTAGGTGTCGAGCACCTCTTCGTACAGCCGCAGCGACCTCTGGTAGTCCGCGATCGCGGCGTCCAGGTCGCCCAGCCGCTGCCGGGCGTAGCCGATGCTGTCCCAGGTCGCCGCCTCGCTGCGGCGGTTTCCGGTCTCCCGCAGTATGGGCAGGGCCTCCTCGCACATGGCGATGGCCTGCCGGTGGTCGCCGAGCAGGGTCAGATACCAGCCGACGGCGTTGAGCTCGCGTGCGGCGCTCCCGCGGTCCCCGAGCGTCCGGTAGATCGCCAGGGCCCGCCTGGCGTGATGCAGGGCCTCGGTGTGGCGCCCCTGACGACCCCGCACCCAGCCGGTGCTCCGCTCGACGGCGGCCCGTTCCGCCGGAGTGAGCCGGGGCAACTGCCGGAGCATCAGCGCGACCTGTTCCTCCGCCTCGTCGACCTGGCCCGTTTCGGCCAGCGCTCGGGCGAGGGCCGCGCAGTTCCTCGCGACGGCGGTCGGATCGTCCAGCACGAGGGCCGCATCCAGACCGATCCGCTTGGCTGCGATCTCGTCGGCCCACCGGCCCATGACCGAGTAGTAACTCACCCAATCCTGCGTGAGGTCCACGCGGTAGCGCAGCAGCCGCGGATCGTCCAGGGTGCGCAGGGCGGCCGCGACGGTCGGCTCCTCCCGGCGGAACCACTCCAGTGCTTCCTCGCGGGTGCCGACCGCGACACGTATCACGTCGGCGACCGACGAGTCGGGCGCCTCCAGCCCAGGCCGCTGGTCGAGGACGCGACTGGCCGCGTAGGCGTTGTGGCGCAGATAGCCCATCAGACGTCTCTCGGCGCCGAACCGGTCGTCCCCCTCCTGCTCGACGAGTTCGGTGCCGTAGGCCCGTATCAGGTCGTGCAGCACGTACCGGCCATCGGCGTCCCGCGACAGCAGGTTCGCCGAGGTCAGCGCCCGCAACTGCCGCCGGGCCGGAGCCAGGTCGGCCCCGGCGAGCGAGGCGGCGGCCTCCGCCGACACCGACGGCCCCGGATGCAGGGCCAGATACCGGAAGAACCGTGCCGTCGAAGGCGCCAGGGCCCGGTACGACCGGGAGAACACGGTACGGACGTCGACCTGCCGGTCATCGGCGGACAGGGCGTCCAGCCGAGGCCGGGCCTCCCGCAGCTCGCGCACCGCCAGCCTGAGGGGAACATCCGGGGACGCGCTCAGCTGCGCACCGACGATCGCGACCGCCAGTGGCAGGAACCCGCACAGCTCGACCAGTTCCGCCGCGGCCTGCGGCTCCGCCAGACACCGTTCCTCACCGATCCGCGCGGCCAGGCCCGCCAGCGCTTCCTGGCGCGTCCACACGTCCAGGCCCACCAGGCGGGCTCCGTCGGTGACGGCCAGACCGGACAACTGGCTGCGGGAGGTGATGATGGTCAGACACCCCGCAGAAGCCGGCAGCAGCGGCCTGACCTGCTCCTCGTCGCACGCGTTGTCGAGTACGACGATCAGACGCCGGGACGCTGTCCGCTCCCGGAACAGAGCGCCGCGCTCCTCGGTGCCGCGCGGCACGTCGCTGTTGGGCACTCCCAGCGCGCCGAGAAACCCGCCGAGGGCCTCGCCGGGGTCGAGAGGCCGGCCGGTGTCCTGGAAGCCGCGCAGGTTCACATAGAGCTGGCCGTCGGGGAAACGCTCCGCCACCTGGTGCGCCCAGTGCACCGCGAGCGTGGTCTTGCCGACCCCCGCCATGCCCCCGATCACGGAGACGACGACGGGCCCGCCCCGCCCGGCGACGTGGGACGTGAGGTGGTGGACGGTCTCCAGCGCGTCCTTCCGACCGCGGAATGCCGCAAGGTCGGGCGGCAGTTGACGCGGCACCTGCCCCGGGCGCCGCATCGATGCCTCGACGAACCGGCGCCGCTCGTCATCGTTCAGGTCCAGGGCGTTCATCAACCCGGTCAGCGTCGCCTGACGGGGCAGGCTCTGCCCGCGCTCCATGTCGCTGATGGCCCGGACACTCACCCCTGACGCCTCGGCGAGGCCATCCAGCGTCAGCAGCGTGCGCTGCCGCGCCTCACGCAACAGCCGGCCGAACGCCGTCCCGTCCATCCCCACCCTCCGAGGCCGCGTTCCCGGCGCCTCCATGGGCCGGGTACCGCCGCGGAGGAACGCACTGAACATACCAGTTCTGGAATGGTCATTCTCATCGGAAACTCCTTGCGTGGAAACCCCCGTCCTTCAGGGCGGGGTGGCGCCACCGCCCGCTTGCGGGGGAGAAACGCATCCCCGGAGCGGAGCCGCGCAGCGGCGGAGGCAACTCCGCTGTACGACCGTGGTCCAGCCCCGGGCGGTCAGGTCGGCGACGGGGCCCGCGCGGCGGCCCGATCCTGACGGAGGAGGCGGGCTGGAAGGCGGGGACGACGGTCCACCGACCGGTCGGTCCCACGAGACCGGCCGGTCGGTGCGGGTATGCCGCCTGCGACGCTCGCCCGTATGACGTCCCGCGTCAGGCCTGGTCCTGTGGCAGCCCGATGGTCCGGGCGATCTCCCAGACCCGCTCGGACCAGGGCGTGGGTGTCCGGGTGGTGCTGTCGAGGCGGATGACGGTGCGGGTGCCGTGCGCGTACGTCGTCGTCCCGTCGGCCGAGCACACCCGGTAGCCCGCTGTGGCCGAGGTGGTGCCCAGGCGCTCCATCCACAGGTGCACGGCGTACTCGCCGATTTCTGCCACGGGGAGGTCGTAGGTGATGTCGAACGTCTTGACGACGTTGAAGGCGTCACCTTCGAAGCCGCTCTTGCCGCCTATGCCCTTGTCCCGCCAGAACTCAGCCCACGCACGCTCGACCAGCACCTGGTAGCGGCTGTTGTGCAGCAGGCTCATCGGGTCCAGGTCGTCGAAGTGGACGACCACGGGTATCAGGACACCGACATCGACACCTGGCTTGTCGGCGGTGGAGGTGGCGAGGTTCATCGTTCTTCTCCTTGAGTATGCGTCCGTGTCTCCGTACGAGACCGCCTGCGGCAGTCCTGAGTACACGTGTCAATACATATCTCGGAGAACGACAGGGAGTGTGAACTCACCTCTGAGATTCCCGTCTCAGGCGGCTTCGCGTATGAACTCGGCGGCGCGTTCCGCGATGGCGTAGACGGTCGAGTGGGTGTTGTCGGACGGGATGGAGGGGATGACGGAGCCGTCGGCGACGCGCAGACCCGTGGCCGGCTTCCCTTCGGAGTTGGGTCTCGTCGCGGGTCATCCAGCGTTCGAGGTCGCTCTGGCGGCAGTTCGCCAGCGTCAGGTCCTGGTCCGTGAGCCAGTCCAGGAGATAGACGGCGGCCCTCAGGTGCACGCGTACGACGTTGAGCTGGGTGTGCGTGATGTCGTTGCCGCGGCTTCGGCGGCGAAGCCGGCGGATCAGGTGCCAGGTCGCGTAGCGGTGCAGGATCTGCCGCCCCTCGGGGGGGTGTGGGAGGCGACGAGATCCTTCACGTGCCGTTCGAGGCGGACCATCTGCTCGTCGCGGGGCGGCAGGGCGTCGGCGGCCACGAGGACGCTGCGGATGTGCCCGACGACCTTGCTGTCGGGGAGGTCGTCCAGAGCCTCGTGGGTCAGGGGGCGTCGGCCGGAGGCCAGGTCGGACAGGACGGTGGAGACGATGCCTTTCGAGAGCCAACTCATGGCCGTCGCCGTCCGCTGAGTCTCGGCCAGGGCGTCGTGGAGGGCCTGCACAGTACTCGGCATGCCGCAGCGGTGCGGGTCAGCTTGCGTCGGCCGGTGCGATGCTGTTCAGGACCTTCGAGGCGGCAGGGCTCGTTTCGGTGGTGACTGAAGCGTCCCGGCAGTCGGAGACCTCCAGTACGACGGGGGCGACAGAGGCCGACCCTCCGACTTTCCAGAGAAACGACCTGCCCTTCGACCTCACGCTTTCACAGCCGTCCACCGATGGACTCACAGGCGACGAGGCCATATCGCGTTCCATGTCGCTCTTGTCAGCGTGCCGGAGAACGATGAGTTCACCTCCCTCGGTGAGCTGGGACAGCGGCCGGCACGTGCGCACTGCGTCATGCGTGTCGCTCACGCACGCACCGCGGGCCGACCGGGACAGCGGCTGGGACGCGATGAACGCCACGGGTCCCCCGCGCGCGTCGTCGACGGACAGCGCGTACCACCCTTGCGGCACCGTGACCGTCACGCCCTTTCGCGGCCCGAGCAGGCGCACGGATTCGGCGGGGCCGCGTTCGAGAGTCGTCGGCGGTGACGCTGCGGGCGTCTCCCCGCTCACGAAGACCTCGGCGCGCAGCCCCGGCACCACGAAGGCGAGGGCTGAGACGGCGATCACCGCGGCCCCGACCGTCGCCGCGTTGCGCCGACGGCGGCGCCGCACCCTCCGCCTGACAGCGGCCATGCGATCGGGTGGAGCGCCAGGCGTCGGTACCACCGCCTCCAGGAGGCTGCGGACCTCCCTCTCCGTTTCGTCCCACTGCTCCTCATCCGGCTCGGTCACGGCTGTCGATCCCCTTCCACACCCCGGGCACGGTCGCCAGTTCCGCTCGCAGCGTTTTCAGCGCCTTGGCCGCCTGGCTCTTCACGGTGCCGGAGTGACAGCCCAGCAGTTGTGCGGTCTCCTGCACGCTCAGCTCCTCGAAGTACCGCAGGACCACCACCGCCCGCTGCCGGACCGGCAGCCGCCGGATGACCAGGGCGAGTGATTGTTGCAGGTCCACGGCGTCGAACGGGGCGCCTGCCTCCGTGACTTCGGGCATCTGTTCGGGTTCGTGCGGGATCTCGTCCCGCCAGCGTCGTCGCCACCACGACATATGTGTGTTGACCAGGGCTTTGCGAACGTATGCTTCCGGATTCTCCGTGCTGATTCTGTGCCATTTGGACCACACCTTCGCCAGCACCGTCTGCAGTAGGTCCTCCGCGAGGTGTGCGTCACCCGTCAGGAGCCAGGCCACCCGGAGGAGTCTGGGCCCGCGCGCCGTCACGAACTCCTCGAAGGTCGTGGCGGTATCCCCCGCTGTTGTCATTCCGCTCCCGTTGCAGAAGGTACTTTCACACCTATCACACGAAAGAGCTGAGTGTGCCGTTCCCCGCCTCACGGAAACCAAACAAACTGAAATTGTGACCCGCGTCACATCAGTAGGCAGCGATGCAACCCACGGCTCCCTCCACCCGGTTGAAGCAATCGAAGGGGAGCGCGATATCCGCGCCCGACCAGACACGCCTGGTGGACACATATGACTCGCAAGTTCAAGAAGCACCTCATCTGGCCGACGGTGGCAGCAGCCGGGGTGATCTCCCTGTCGGCCTGTTCGGGAGACGGCGGCGACTCCGCTGCGGCCTCCGCCTCCGCGGCATCGTCCGGTGAGGACGGGCGGCCGTCCGCGACCGCTGCGGCCAACGGCGAACTGGCGGTCCCGGCCGACGCCGACGAGGGAACGAAGAAGAAGTACATAGAGGAGAACACCATCGCCGCGTGCATGCGCGCCAAGGGATTCACCTACACCCCGCACGTGACCCCGGAGGACTCGGGCGCCGTCAACCCCGTCGACGGCGAGGACTACGCCGCGGCGAAGAAGTACCGGCAGAAGTACGGATTCGGCCTGTGGGCAAGGGCCGTCTACCGCAACGATCCCAAGCTCGACTACGACGGGTCCCCCAATCCGGACTCCGGGTACCTCCACGCACTTCCGATGGCACAGCAAATGGCCTGGAAAGCCGCACTCGCGGGCAAGACGGGCAACGAAGGCTGTTCGAAGAAGGGCCGGGAGAAGGCATACGGACCGGACAAGTCGCAGGCGGAGATCGAGAAGCAGAGCGCCGAGGCCCAGGAGCGCGCCCTCGCCAACCAGCAGGCGCTCAACGGGGACTCCCAACTCGTCGCCCTCGCCCAGTCGTACGCGTCCTGCCTGACCAAGGAGGGCATCAACGTCACCACCACGCAGCCGACGTCCATCGGTGACATGGTGAAGTTCCAGGTGGGCAACCAGCAGCCCGCGAACTGGGAGAGCGTCGGCGCATCGCAGGCCCGGGCGAAACTGAACCAGGAGATCGGTCTCGCCCTGAAGGACCTGACCTGCGGCAAGGACTTCCGCGCGGCGTACTTCCCCAAGCACGCCAAGCACCCGTTCGAGGGCCTCACCGGATGAAGAAGCGCAGACTCCGTATGCCGCAGACCCGTGGCAAGCAGGTCACGGTCGTCGTTGCCGCGGTGGTCGTCGTCGGCGCGGGTGGCTGGTTCGCGGGTACGGGGATGCAGTCTCCGGCCGACGCCGCCGCCGCGCACCAGCCGCCCAAGGCCGGGCCGGTCACGGTCCCCGTGGAACACCGGAAGCTGGTGGCGACCGTGGTGGCCCAGGGAACGGTGGCGTTCGGTGCCCCCCGGTCGGTTTCCCCGGCCGGAGCCGTCGCCACCAGCGGTGCGTCGGCCGACGCACCTGCCGCCCAACTCGTGACCAAGGCTCCGAAACAGGGCGCCACCCTCAACGAAGGCAGCGTTCTGATGCAGATCAGCGGACGTCCGGTGTTCGTGCTGCGTGGTCCGGTGCCGATGTATCGCACCCTCACACCCGGCGTCTCGGGTGACGACGTCCGCCAGCTGCAGATCGCGCTGCGCAGGCTGGGGCACGACCCAGGAGGCACCAACGGCCACTTCGGACCGGGCACCGCGGCTGCGGTGACCAAGTGGTACGAGAGCCAGGGGTACGAGCCGCAGACGCCCAGTGCGGACGACGAAAAGCAGCGCGGTGATCTGGAGCAGGCCGTCACCCAGGCCCAGCTCGACCTGCTGCAGGCGCAGGGCGGCCAGGGCGGGTCCGAGGACGCGTCCGCGCCGCCGGCCTCGGGCCCGGAGCACAGCCTCCGGCTGAAGTCCGCACGGGATCAGCTCAACCGGGCCAACCATGCGCTCAGTGAGTTCCTGGTGTCCTACGGCACGAAGGTGCCGGCGGGCGAGGTCGTGTTCCTGCCGAACCTTCCCGTGCGGGTCGACAAAGTCAAGGTGCACGTCGGGGCCGTCCCCGATGGCGCCGTCGCGACCGTGACGAGCTCGGACATAGAGGTGAACGCCGAGATGCCGGCGGCTGACGCCGCCCAGCTGCACCAGGGCATGGCGGCCCGCGTGGAGACACCGGACGGTCACCAGGTCAGCGGCGTGGTGGCGAAGGTCGGCAACTCCGGGCGGAGCGACGGCGATTCCGACGGTGGGTCGTCGGATTCCGGCGGCGGCTCCGCAAACCCGTCCGCGACGGTGCCGGTGACCGTCTCGGTGCCCGAGCCCGGAGCGCTGAGGGACCAGGCGGGCGGATCCACCAAGATCACCGTCGATCTCGGCTCCTCGAAGGGCGCCGCGCTCGTGGTGCCGGTGGCGGCCGTGCACACCACCGCCGACGGGCGGGCCCGGGTGCGCGTGCAGCGCGACGGCAGGATCGTCGACGTGCCCGTCACGGTGGGCCTGTCCGCCGCCGGACAGGTCGCGGTGACCCCGCGCGGCACGCCTCTCGACGAGGGCGACCAGGTGGTGGTCGGGCAGTGAGGCGCGCGTCCGCACCAACTCCGGCGCCCCAGCCGCACGAGGCGCCGGACCCGGACGTCGTGATACGGCTCGACTCGGTCGGCCGGGTCTTCGACGCCGATCCGCCGGTGCACGCCCTGCGTAAGGTGGACCTGACGGTCCGTCGCGGGGAGCATCTGTCGGTCGTCGGCCCCTCCGGGTCCGGGAAGTCGACGCTGCTGAACATCCTCGGCCTGCTGGACCGGCCCACCTCGGGCGCGTACTGGCTGGACGGGGTACTCACCAACGAGCTCGCCGACCTGGAGCGGACCGCGCTTCGCGGCAGCCGTATCGGCTTCGTCTTCCAGTCCTTCCATCTGCTGCCGTACCGGACCGTGGACGAGAACGTGATGCTCGCCGAGGTCTACCGGGCCCCGCGCCCCGGTCGCGGGCGCGGCTCCCGACAGGAGCGGGCGCGCGAGGCACTGGCCCGGGTCGGACTCGGCCACCGCTTCGGCTTCCTGCCGGGCCGGCTGTCCGGCGGCGAGCGGCAGCGGGTGGCCATCGCCCGCGCCCTGCTCGGCGAGCCCGCGCTGCTGCTGTGCGACGAGCCGACCGGCAACCTCGACAGCGAGAACACCGAGTCGGTGCTGGAGCTCTTCGATGTGCTCCAGGAGCAGGGCATGACACTGCTGGTGATCACGCACGACGACGCGGTGAGCGCGCGGGCGAGCAGACGCGTGCGGATCCGAGACGGCCTGCTCAGTCAGGAGGAGGTATGACGATCCCCTTGCGCGGCGGGTCCCGGACTCGTCGGACAGAGGACAAGCCCGGCAGGGAACGCCGCGCACGGCCGGAGGAGGGTGTTGGAGGAGGGGCGCCCCGCCGGAAGGCGGGGGGTCTTCGCGGACCGCTTCGCGGCCGCCGTCACGACCGGCCGTGGATAGACCCGCGGGACCTGTGGTCGGAGGCGCTGGCAGGCGTGCTGGCGCGTCCGGTGCGCTCCGCCCTGACGACACTGGGCACGGTGCTCGGTATCGGCACCCTGGTCATCACGATCGGGGTCGCCTCGACGGCGGCGAACCAGATCGTCGGCCGTTTCGACGCCCTCACCGCCACCTCGGTGTCCGTGGTGGCGCCTCGCCAGTCACCCGATTCGGACGACCCGGCGTTGATCCCCTGGTCGGGCGTGGATGCGGTGAGCCGTCTGGCCGGAGTCACCTCAGCTGCGGGGATGGCGGAATCGGCCGGCACCTCCAACGTCCAGGTGCGAGCCAACGACGTGGTCGCGCCCGGGGCAGTGAGCGGGCAGACCCTGGCGGTGTTCTCGGCCACCGCGAACCTGCCCACCGCGGTGCGCGGCTCCATGGTCTCGGGCCGGTTCTTCGACTCCGGCGACATCGAACGGCGCGACCGGGTGGCGGTCCTCGGCGACCAAGCGGCCAAGTTGCTGGGCATCGACGGTGTGGGGCAGGCGCCCGCCGTCTTCTTCGAGGGTCAGTCGTACACCGTGATCGGCGTGCTCGGCGGCATCCAGCGCGAACAGCGCCTGTCGACCTCCGTGATCCTGCCACCGACCACAGGGGCGGACCGGATGGGCCTGAAGAACCTGACCCGGGTCCTGATCAACACCTCGCTCGGCGCGGCGCAGCAGGTAGCCCGGCAGGCGCCGATCGCACTGGCGCCCGGCCACCAGGACTCCCTGACCGTGCTCGCCCCGCCGGACCTGTCCAAGGCACGCAAGGGTGTGCAGGGCGACGTCAACGGTCTGTTCCTGGTCCTCGGACTGGTCTCGCTGGTGGTCGGCGCGATCGGCATCGCCAACGTCACGCTCGTCACGGTGATGGAGCGAGTCGGCGAGATCGGCCTGCGGCGTGCCCTCGGTGCCTCCCGGCGCCAGGTGGCCGGGCAGTTCCTCGCCGAGTCCACCGCCATCGGACTGTTGGGCGGGGTCGTGGGCGCGGCACTCGGCGTGGTCGTCGTGGTGTCTGTGGCCGGCGTCAAGCAGTGGACGCCGGTGCTGGATCTGCGGCTCGCCCTGGGCGCCCCCGTAGCCGGTGCCCTCGTGGGCCTGCTCGCGGGCCTGTACCCGTCGCTTCGGGCCGCGCGGATGGAGCCGGTGGACGCCCTGCGCTCGCCTTCCTGACGAGATGCATCGTGCGAGGGCTGATGAGTCGCGTCAGGTTCGCTGCTGCTCGGCCGTAAGCTGGACGCTGCTCGGGGCATTGAGAGCGCCGGCCACACGCACACCGCCACTGTGACCGCGGAGGTGTGGGGTGCCGAGCCGCCCGCCGCCGACGACCGCGGGGCGTGGGAAGTACGCGGCGAGGCGCTGCTGCACTGCCCATCAGGCGAGCTGGCGGTGTGGGGAGTGACGACTGGCCCGAGGAACACCTCAGAAACAGCCGCCAGTTGACCGCCGCCGAGGCGTTGTTGGAGGCAAGGTGCAGCGACACCCCTGCCTGGCAGTTGGTGACCTTGCCCGCGGTGCCGGTGTACTGCCTGGTCACACAAGCGGACGCAGCCCCGTCCTTGAGGAACCCGGTGTCATCGATGATCAGCGCGGTGGGCCTGATGACCGGCTGCATCCGCCACGCGAGCCGGGCCCGGACATGGGCCGCATCCCACGGGCTGGAGGTGACGAAGTGGGCCAGGGCCTGCCGGTTACCGTCCTCGCCCAGGTGGGCGGCCATCGGCTCCACCGACTTGCGCCCGCCCGCCTGCAGCAGACCGCGTAGACAGACCCCGCCCCACCGGCGCTGATCCGCCCGCGCGAACGGCTCGAACATCTCCGCCGCGAAGTCCTCCAGATCACACCGGACCGCGGCCAACTCCCCACCCAGCACACCCGATCAACGACAGCACCGATCACGCGGACACGCCGCCACCGAGCGAACCTGACCAAGCACTACTAGAACCACGACGGGAGGTAGTTGTAGCAGTAGTTGCCGCCGCCGTAGTACTCGTCGCCCTCGAGCAGCAGATAGCCGCCCGTCCCCTTGCCCACGATCCCGTCCGGGGTAAGGCCGACGGGGGAGGTGGACTGGTACCACTTGACCCAGGACTTGGTGTTGGGGCCCCACAGTCCGTCCTCGGCCAGCGGGCGTCCCCGGCCCGAGTCCTGCGCGACGTCGTTGAGGAGGTGCTGCACGCACCACACGCCGTGCGTGTTGTTGGCGTAGCCGTCGCCGATGTAGCCGGCGTTCGGGGATGCCTGAGCCTGCGCGATGGTGCCGACTGTGAGGAGCGCGACCGCGGCGGTGATGCCGGCCGCCTTCGCCAGAGCGGCCCTGCGCAGACCCTTGCCGATCGTCGTAGCCATGGAGACTGTGTCCCTTCGTCTGTCGGAGCGGCGTGAGCCGCCGTCGGGATCCAGACTCTCCCGTGCCGTGATCGCAGGACTATCCGGTTCGGGGCCGGGGCTTCACGCGTTTGTGGATAGTCCGTGCCGCCCCCTTGAGGTATCCGAGGGCAGGCGCCCGTACGTCCGCCGGTACTCGGCGCTGAACCGGCCGAGGTGCGTGAAGCCCCAGCGGCAGGCGACATCGGTGACCGATCCGATGGCGCGTCCTTCGGCGATGGCCGTCAGTTCGTGGTGGGCGCCGTCGAGCCGAACTCTGCGCAGGTACGCCAGGGGCGTGGTGCCCAGATGGGTCCGGAAACCCTCCCGCAGGGTCCGCACGCTGATCCGGGCCGCCTGTGCGATGTCGGAGACCGAGACGGCCTCGCCGGCGTGCTCCGCGCAGTAGGCCGTCGCCCGGCGTAGGGCGCTCGGCAGCATCGTGGAGCCGCGGTCGGTCACGGCGCTGCTCCAGGAGTGGGCCTGGGCGTCCAGCAGGGTGTCCACCAGAAGGCGTTCGAAGTGCCGGACGCCCAGGTCGGAGCGGTGCGCCAGCGGGGAGAGGATGAACTGCCGGAAGGCGCGGGCGAGTGCCAGCCAGGACTGCACGGCCGGGTTCGCCTGGTCGAGCAGGTGCCGACGGAACCGCAGCGGCTTCTGCGGGATGTCCCCCAGGCGCACCGTGAGCACCTTGTCCACGGCCTCCCGGGACATGGTGAGCGCCGCGTTGACGGCTCGGTGGTCCCACTCCATCGAGACCACGTCCCCCGGTCCGGCAACGGACAACGGGGACGACAGCACCATGCCGTTGACGACCACCGCCCCGCCGCCGGCCTGCGGCAGGATGACGTTGTAGAAGTCGGTCAGATCCTTTGCCAGCAGCCGCACCGGAGCACCGTAGGCCAGGTCGTACAGCCCCACCGGGCCCTCATGGAAGGCTCGGAATCTGCCGGGCAGCCGCTGCGCACCCAGGACCGTCAGCCGGTGCGGCGCCAGCCGCTGGCCCACTATCTGGCGCAACTCCTCGATGTCTCCCCCTTCGTAGATCGAGACCGGATCCGCCTTGCCGTCCCCGTGATCCAGCGTGGTGATCGCCAATTCCTACCCCCGCAGTCGAACTGGATGCCGAACGCGCCGCTCACGCGGCGACGGCCACACTCTGGTACTCGGGGCACGGTTGGGCAAAGGAGATCGAGGCGGGGTGCGGTCGGCGTGTCGCCGAGCCGTGTCGACGATCCGTCAGGCCAAGCGCCTCGGCCTCTCAGTGCGTTGTGGCAAAGGGAGTCCCTGTTCGATGAGCAGGGGCTTCTTCGTGTGCGGGGCACGACGGCGACGGGGTAGGGGCGCCGGTTTCCGTGCCGTCTGGTGGCGAGGCTGCTGCTGTGGGATCCAGCGGCTTGGGCGCGGGGCATGGCGAGAGGCCGCCGGTGTGGCGGTCGGGCATGGGCGAGGAGGTGCTCAGCGGCCTGTGGTGGTGGCCGCGGCGGGGCCGGTGAACGGAGTGGAGCTGACGCGGGCGGTGGGCCGGGAAGCGGAGATCAAGAACAAGGTGGAGAAGATCCGGCACCGTGCCTGCGTGCTGGAGAAGCGGGGCTGGCTGGTGCGGGCGAAGGACGGACGGTTCATGCCCGCGCCTGCTTGCTGCAATGCTCTCCCGGCGCAGGACCTGCCGCCGCGGACCGTGGTCCACCGGCCGACGGCAGTCCGAGCAGGGCCAGGTCGGTTTCGGTGACCAGGCGGACTGTGCCGTCCTGCAGCTTGCCCTGTCAGGAAGCCTGCGCCGGGCTCCTTGAACACCGCCCTGTTGCGGGAGGCGGAGCGCCTCGGCCCACACCATCGCTTCGACCACTACGACGGGCTCGGCCGTCTGCCGCACTTCAACGAGGACCAGGAACATCCCGCGCCGCCCGCCGTCACCGAACTGCGTCACCGTGTCCAGGACGCTGACGCGGTCCTGATCGCCTCTCCCGAGTACAACGCCTCTATACCCGGAACACTGAAGAACGCCCTCGACTGGCTCTCCCGCCCGGCCGGCGACGACGGCCCCGCGCTCGCGCTCAAGCCGGTCGCCGTCATAGGGGCCTCCCCCCGGTCCCTTCGGCACCGTCCGGGCCCAGCTGACGCTGCGCCAGGTGCTGCACAAGATGAACGCCCGCGTCGTGCAGCAGCCCGAGTTCCTCCTCTTCCAGGACCACCGGCAGTTCGGTGGCGACGGCCGCCTCCCGGACGGCTCCCCGGCGCAGCAGTTGCTGTGCGCGGTGCTCGACGCCCTCGGACAACTCGTCACGACCGAGCAGCATCAGGAGCTGGCACGCGTATGAGCCGAACTCAGGCGGCTGGCCGCACAGTCCCTGCTCGACGCGACGCCCGCCCGCGCCGCAGCCCCTGCCAGCTACCGCGGCGTGGGCGCCACCACCGCATGTGACGACGACAGTCCGTGATCGAGCCGTTCGCGAATACACGCATGTGATCCGCCGCCAATACTCACACGTGTCTCGTATTGAGGGTTGATCGATTGGCGACAGGCCGAGGGTGATGGGCAGTTGGCTGATCGGCCGTTCAATACGTGTGAATAACAGGTATGGTTCTGTCCGAGACGCCCAAGGTGTGTGCTTACGGACACTCCGCACCGTTGTGGCGTTTGCCTGCCGAGGTGGCCGATTGGTGTGCTGCGTACAACAGCGCCGTGGGTGCGGCAGCGAATCATCCGACATCCCTACTTCATGATGGACAGAAGGAGTCTTCGATGGCAGAGAACGAGCGCTCGGGTCGGCTCACTACCGGTCGTCGCCGTTTCCTGGGTCTCGCGGCGGCTGGTGTCGTCGCCAGTCAGGTCGGCCTGTCCGGCCAGGCTCAGGCGGCGTCGACGGGTGCCGGTTCCGCGGCCGGGTGGGCGCCGCGGCCCGGCTCGGGCATCCGTCCTTTCCGTATCGAGGTCCAGCAGAAGGAGCTCAACGAGCTGCGGCGGCGCATCCGGGAGACCCGCTGGCCGGACCGTGAGAGCGTCGGGGACCGGTCGCAGGGCGCGCAACTGGCCAAGATGCGGCCGTTGGTGGACTACTGGGGTACCAAGTACAACTGGCGCAACCTCGAGAGGCGCCTCAACGCCCTGCCGCAGTACATCACGGAGATCGACGGGCTGGACATCCAGTTCGCGCACATCCGCTCCCCGCATGCCGACGCCATGCCGATGCTGATGACGCACGGCTGGCCCGGGTCGATCGTCGAACTGCTGAAGATAATCGACCCGCTGACCAACCCCACGGCACACGGCGGGCGTGCCTCCGACGCCTTCCACCTGGTGCTGCCGACCCTGCCCGGCTACGGCTTCTCGGGCAACCCGACCAACGGCGGGTGGAATCCCGCCCGCACGGCGGGCGCGTTCCACGAGCTGATGCTGCGCCTCGGCTACCCGGAGTACGTCTCCCAGGGCGGTGACTGGGGCGCGATCATCTCGGAGGTGCTGGCGGTCCAGCAGCCGAAGGGGCTGCTGGGTATCCATGTCAACATGCCCGGCACCGTGCCGGACGACATCCTGCGGCATCTGCGCAACTTCGATCCGGCTCCGGCGAACCTGTCGGCGGACGAGACGAGGGCGTACAACCGGCTGCTTCACTTCTACCGCGACGGCTTCGGGTACGCGGCGATGATGAACCAGAGCCCGCAGACGATCGGCTACGCCCTCGCGGACTCCCCGGTCGCCATGGCGGCGTACTACTACGACAAGATCGCGGAGTGGACGGACTCCGATGGGGAGCCCGAGAAGCTCTTCACGTACGACGAGATGCTCGACGCCATCTCGCTGTACTGGCTGACCAACACCGGGGCGTCGTCGTCGCGGCTGTACTGGGAAGGCGCACAGGCCGGCGGCGGACCGTTCAACGCCGTTCCCATTCCGAAGCTTCCGGTCGCGGTGACGGTCTTCCCCGGCGAGATCTACCCCGCGCCGCGTAGCTGGGGTGAGCGGACCTTCGGCAACATCATCCACTGGAACGAGGTGGACAAGGGCGGTCACTTCGCCGCCTGGGAACAGCCGAAGATCCTGACCGACGAACTCCGCACCGCCTTCCGGGTGCTGCGGTAGAACGGCACGAGTGTGTGGGGCTGCGAGCACATCGCCGCCCCACACTCGCTGAAAACCTTTCGCTCCCACCGCAACAGTTGGTTCCGTCTACGGGGAACACCCGGTTCACACGTTGCCCGAGAGACCGTCAGTCCGGATTCTCCGGACGTAGCGCGTCCCGCAGCGCCACCCTGGACGCTATGCCGAGCTTCGGGTAGATCTGGTACAGGTGGGCGCCGACGGTGCGGTGCGAGATGAACAGGCGCTCGCCGATCTGCTTGTTGGTCAGGCCGGTGGCGGCGAGTTCCGCGATCTCGCGTTCCTGCGGGGTAAGAGCGGCCCCGACCCGGCCGCCCGGGTGGGGCACGGCCTGGCCGGCCGCTCGCAGCTCTTTGCGCGCGCGTTCGGCCCAGGCCGTGGAGTCCAGTCGCTGGAAGGTGTTCAGCGCGGCCGTCAGCGGAGACTTGCAATCGGACAACGCCCGGGACCGTCGCAGCCGCTCTCCCTGGGCCAGGCGCACCCTTGCCTGGGCGAACGGCCACTGGTCCGCATCGGGGGTGGTCAGCGCCTTCGCGAAAAGGCGGGCCGCCTCGGCGTCGTCCTGCGCGATGAGGGCTTCCGCACCGCCGGCCAGCAGGGCGAGCCGGGGCGAGAGTCCGGCGATGTTCGTCTCACGCAGTGCGCGCACGTGGGCGACCGCCTCCGCGCGCCGGTCGGTGCGCACCGCGGCCTCCACCAGCTCGAAGAACACCCACGCGGCGTGCGCGACGTACGGGGCGAAGCTGCCGGCGGGGCTGATGGCGTTCACCCGGCCGAACGCCGCGTCGAAGTCGCCGTCGGCGATGTCCGCAAGTGCGTGGACGTGCTGCGCGCAGTGGACGGCCTCCCGGATACCGCGGGGAGCCGCCCAGCCGGTCATCGCGTCGGCGAGCGCGTGCGCGGTCTCGGTATCCCCGCGGGACGCGGTCACCAGGCCTTTGGTGTACTGGAAGAACCAGGTGCAGACGGTGTACCCGGACTTCAAGCACATCGTCAGCCCCTCCTCGGACAATTCCAGGACCTCGGTCCAATTGCCCCGGTGGTAGTCATCCAGGCACAGGTGCAGCAGCGCGCCGATGTGCCGGCGCACCGGGCCGCCTTCGCGTCCGTGCCTGACGAGCCGCCAGGCCGCCTGGCGCACCGCCGACAGCCGGTCCGGGTACAGGGCGGCGGTTCCCATCCGGACGACCCGGGCGGGGTCGCTCTCCTTCGTCGTGCCGTCGATGATCTCGTCCAGCTCGCGCAGCGTCGCCGCGTCGGCGTGCGCCGGGTCGCCCCAGGTCCGCGCGGCCACCAGCAGCAGCGGCGGGGGAGCGGGACGCAGCCGAGCGACGGCCGCGTAGTAGGGCGCCCACAGCTCCTCGCGGGCGCCGTAGTTGCACAGGAGCAACAGGAAGTGCAGCGCGTCGATGAGTGCGGGGTCGTCGGCGTCGTAGCGGTGGCCGCCCTCCTCGATGGCGCCGACCAGCAGGCGGTGGGCCGTCGTCAGGTCCCCGTCGCTGTTCAACAGGAGCTGCACCGCGGCGGTCGCCGACCGCAGGGACGCCCCGTGGCCGGGATCCGCCCGCCACGCGTCCTCCAGCAGTTCCGACGCGCTGTGCAGCGCGCCGATGGCCTCGGCGCCCACATAGGCGGCCTCCGACAGTCGGCGCGCGCGATCGGTGTCCAGCGGGCTGAGGTCCGCCGCCCGGGTGAGCGCCGCGATCGCGGCGACTGCGTCGCCGCGGCTCAGGATGCGGCGCGCCGTCCGCTCCAGCAGGAGGGCCACCTCCTCGTCGGGCTGGAGCGTAGCCTCTCCCAGGTGCCAGGCCTGCTGTTCCGGCTTGTCGACGAGGACCCGCGCCAATACGCGGTGCGCGGCGCGTCGGCCGCTGCTGGTGGCCGCCTCGACGACGGCCGACATGATCAGCGGGTGCCGGAAGACCAGCCGGCGCGGGGACTCGTCCACACGGACGAGCCCGTCCTGCTCGGCGGGGTCCAGCTCGTGCAGGTCCGCGTCGCCGTCCGTCTCCCGCGCGGCGGCGGACAGCACACCCAGGTCGCCGGTCCCGTCCAGGGTGGCGAGCAGGAGCAGCCGGCGGGTCGCCGCCGGCAGGGACCGGACCCGGGAGACGAACAGCGACTGGAGGCGTTCGCTCAGCGGCAGTACGGTCGGCAGGGCCTCGCGGGCGCGGCGCTGGTCGGCGCGCAGCGCGTCGGGGAGTTCGAGCAGGGCCAGCGGGTTTCCCTGGGCGGCGTCCAAAAGGCGCAGGCGCACCGGGTGCGCCAGGTCGGGAAAGTGCAGGTCGACGAGGCGGGCGGCGGAGTCCGCGTCCAGAGCGGGCAGCTCGTGGGTCGGCAGCCCGCTGCCGTCGAAGAAGCTGGCCACACCCGTACGGGAGGCCGCGAGGAACCGGATGCGGTCGCCGGACAACCGCCGGGCGAGGAAGCCGAAGACGGCGGCGCTCGCCCGGTCCACCCATGCGAGATCGTCCACGATCAACAGCACCGGCGTGTCCTTCGCCGCCGAACGCAGCAGGGCCAGCGCGGCGTTGCAGACGACCAGGCGCTCCGGGGGCGGACCGGACCCGAACCCGAGGGCGACGCTCATGGCCTCCCTGCTGTGGGCGTTGAGCCGGTCGAGGGCGCCGTGCAGCGGAAGCAGGGCCTGGTTCAGCGCCGAGTAACTGACGTCCACCTCGAACTCGGCACCGGCCGCGCGCAGCACCTGGGTGCCATCCTCCAAGGCGGCCCTGGCCACGGCGTCCAGCACCGCCGACTTGCCGACGCCCGGCTGCCCGGACAACAGCAGGGCGCCGCCTCGGCCTCGCTCCAGCAGTCCGGAGATACGCTCCAGATCGCGGTCGCGGCCCAGCAGGAGGTCCGCGGACCCGACGCGCAACAAGTCAGCGATCCCCACCGGCCGCCACCTTTCCCGGGCCCTGTGCGACCGTGCGCCCGGAGCCTGCCGAGGGACGCACGCTGCCGGACGCCACGGTCCCGCGCGACGCCCTGAACAGCACCGGGGCAGGGGCGCGACGCGACGCGTACGTCGACCGCGTCCTCACGAAACATGCCATCTGCGTCCCTCCGTCGGTGCCCGGCCATTGTAGGAGCGCGCGGGCCCGCGCCGTGTGTCGCGGCGAGCTGCGGGGGCCCGCTGACCAGCGCCTCCTCAGACCAGTCCGTGGGCGCAGGCACTGCCCCCGCCTGGACCAGGTGCCGGCGCCCGGCTTGGTCAGGACGGCGGCGACGCGCCGGGTGGCTCACGGACGCGCCGGGTGGCTCACGAACGCCCGGCGCTCCGCGCGTCAGGGCATGCCCGCCTCGGACCACTTCTGATTGTCGGAACCGGCGCAGGACCACAGCTGGAGCCTGGTGCCGTTGGCCGTGCCGTTGTCCCGTACGTCCGCGCACTTGTTCGCCAGGCTGCTGGCCAGATCGTGGCGCCAGTTCAGCTCGAACCGCTGAGCGGCCGCGCCGTTGCAGTGCGCCAGTTCGAGGTCCGTCCCGTCGGCGGTCGAGGCCTCGGCGAGCTGCACGCACATGCCGAGGGCGCGCATGGACCCGTCCGTGAAGGTCCACCGCTGCGAAGCGGAGTCAGAGCAGTCCCAGATCATCAGTTTCGCCCCCTGCACGGCTTTGCCGCCGGCGATGTCGATGCAGCGGTTCGAGGCGTGGCTGAACACCTTCACGCCCGGTGCCACGGCCGAATGCGTCGTCGTGTCCTTGCTCCCGCCCTTCGCCGGGGCCGTGGCGTGTTCGCTCGGAGTCGCGGACTCCTTGCTCGTCGCCCGGCTCGAGGGCGAGCCGGACGTGGGCTTCGCGGACCCCTCGGCGTCCTTGGCGTCCTTGCCGGCCTTGGTGCCGGACGCGGTCGCGGTCGCGGAAGGCTCCGTCACTTCGCTGAGCCCGTCGAGAAGGTCTCGGTCGTGGCGGCCGTCGTAACCGACGCCCACCGGGGCCCCTTCGTGCTTCTTCTGCCCGTGGCGGTCGCCCAGGCCGAGGGTCAGCAGCACACCGCCCGCCGCCAGCAGTCCCACGATGCCCACGACGGCCAGGGCGCCGCGAAATCCCTCCCGCCGGGCCTTGTCACCGCTACGCCGGTCTCTCGGTCGGAGCGGTACGACGATGTTCGCACCGGGGCTTGTGCCCTCGTCACCGCGACGCTTGAAGCCATCGCCGTAACCGTTTTCGACGGAGTCGTCGGCCGGGGCCGGTGCGGAGGAGGCCGCGGGTAAGCGGCCGGCGTTCTGGCGTGATCCGAGCGACGAGAGCTGGGTGAGCCGGGGCAAAGAGGTGCTTCGCCCGGCCTTGCCGGGTGCCTGCTCACCGCTTTCCGGTGCGCTCTGAGCGCTACCTTCGGCCGAGGTGCCTTGGCCCGCGGCGCCCTCGGGTGCGACACCGGGACTGACGCGTTTGGAGCTTCCCGGGACTCTGACGGGGAGATCCCGCGCCGACCGGGGTGTGTGCGGAGGCTTCATGGGTTCCTTTCCAGCGGAGTGCGGGCCCGTGCGTCAGCGCTGCGCGCGGGTCTGCGAGCTTTCCCCGAGTGGTCGGTCCCACACACACATGTAGCGGGTCCGCCGCCCTCCCGGTTCAGCCCTCGTGTTTCCTCTCATCGGAGGACCAGGGCCGGAGTAAAGATACGTGTTGTGGTCTGCGAACCCGAACCGTGCTCGGTCCCGTCCCACCCACGTCGACGACAAGCTCCCCGGGCCGACACATGTCGACGCCCAAGTCCCACCGATGACATTTGTGTTCCGGCTGGTTCCGCGGTTCCCGCATGTCGTTGAACCTCAACTACTCTGGTCCCCGGGTCGGCCGAGGCGTCACCGGAGCAATCGAGTGGGGTGTCGGCGGGAGCCGATGACGAGACAGGTTTCCGCCGCACGGTTGCCAACGTGTCCGCCCGGTTCGCCATCCCGCGACCTGGGCGCCCGGCAAGATGGTCGCTGCCCGTGCAAGGCACCCCCGGTCCGCGGGTTCCGGGGTGTCCGTCTGAGGAGGAACCACGCGTGTCTCGCCAGGTACTCACCGTCGGCCCGGACAGTGCCGACGGCCTGTCAACGATCGGGGAAGCGCTGGCCAGAGCACGCAGTGGCGCGGTCCTCAGCATCCTTCCCGGCACCTACCCGGAGAATCTGACGATCACCACGCCGGTCACCATCGTCGCCGCTCAGGCGCGTGGCACCGTGGAGATAGCCCCGCGTCGGGGCACCGCCCTGACGCTGAAGGCGGATGCCGTCATGCTCACCGACCTGGTGCTGCGCGGCCGCGACGAGGAGCTTCCGGTCGTCGACGCGCCCCGTGGACAGGTCGCGATGGACGGCTGCGAGATCGCGGCCTCTTCGTGGACCGCGCTGCTCGCCCGGAACAGCGGTTCGCTGGCCATGCGTGACTGCCGCGTCACCAATGGCGCGGGCGCCGCAGTCGTGGTCACTTCACCCGCGGACAGCTCGGTGGAGTCCTCCACCCTCGAACACCTCGGCACGACCGGCGTCGTGATCGGCGAACAGGGCCGTATCACCGTGCGGGGCTGCACGATCCGCGACGCCCGCGGCAACGGCGTGCTCGCGAACGGGGAGGCCCAGGGCTCGATCGAGGAGTGCGACATCTCCTCCACGGACAAGCCGGCGGTGGCCCTGGAGGGCCGCAGCACCACCAGTGTGCTGCGCACGGTGGTGCACGACACGACCACGGGTGTGCACATCACGAGCGAATCGCGCACCCTCCTCGAAGACGTGCGGGTGACGAACACCTCCGGCATCGGAATCGCGGTGGGCACGGGCAGCGACCCGCTGCTGCGCCGCTGCCGGGTGGCCCGGACCAAGGAGCACGGAGTCCTCGTCGCCGACCGCTCACGGGGCACGTTCGAGGACTGCTGGGCGGATTCCTGCGAGGCGCCCGCGGTCCGGGTGACCGGGTCGTCCTCGCCGGTCTTCGTCGGCCTGACGGTTCGGGACTGCGCCGGTGCCGGGCTGCTGCTGGAGGAGGAGTCCGCGGCGGAGATCGACCGGCTGGAGGTCGTGGACGCCAAAGGTGTCGGCATCTCCCTTCGCACCGGCGCCAATCCGCTGATCCGCCGGGCCCGGATCATCTCCGCGGCGGGACACGGTGTTGAGGTGCTCAAGGACGGCAGGGGGCGGCTCGAGGACTGCCTGATCCAGCGGCCCGCAGGCGCGGGCGTACGTGTGGAGGACGACGGAAACGTCTACGTCGGCGGGGGAGCGGTGGAGGCTCCTGAGGGCGCCGGGCTCTCCGTCGGCGGTGCCGGCGTCATGACGGTACGGGACTGCGTGATCACCAAGGCGGCGCAGAACGGCGTCCTGGTCGAGAAGGACGGTGACCTGACCGCGACCCGTGTGACGTCCCACGAGAGCGCCGGGCAGGGGGTGCTGATCGCCGACGGCGGGCGGGCGTCCCTGAACTCCTGCGAGATCAGCGGCAGCGGCAAGGACGGCGTGCGGATCGAGTCCGACTCCCCGGTCTCGGTGGTGAACTGCACGGTGCGGGACAACGCGGGCGGCGGCCTGATCCAGGCCAAGGCGGGCGACCGGGTGGCCGTGGAGGGTCTGACCAGCACCGGCAACGGCAAGCGGGACGCGTGGGGCGTCGGCGACGCGGAGGGCACCGATCCGGCCGCGTCTCCCGGGACCCAGGAGCACGGCGCCGGCTCGGGCGACGACGCCTCGCTGGCCGCGCTGGACGGGCTGATCGGCCTCGACAACGTCAAGCAGCAGGTGCGGACACTGGTCAACCTGACCCAGCTCGCCCAGCGGCGGGTCAGGCTGGGCATGCCGGCGCCGCCGATGAGCCGCCACCTCGTCTTCGCGGGCCCCCCGGGCACCGGCAAGACCACCGTCGCCAGGCTCTACGGAAGCATCCTCGCCGGGCTCGGCACCCTGCGGTCGGGACACCTGGTCGAGGTCTCCCGGGCGGACTTGGTCGCCCAGATCGTCGGCGGTACCGCGATCAAGACCACTGAGGCCTTCAACCGTGCGCTCGGCGGGGTCCTCTTCATCGACGAGGCGTACACGCTGCTGTCCGACAAACAGGGCTCCGGCGCCGACTTCGGCCGCGAGGCCGTCGACACACTGCTGAAGCTGATGGAGGACCACCGGGACGACGTGGTGGTCGTGGCCGCGGGCTACTCGTCCCAGATGGACGACTTCCTGGCATCCAACCCCGGCCTCGCCTCCCGTTTCTCCCGGACGATCGAGTTCGAGAACTACACCGTGCCCGAACTGGTCGCCATCGTCGAGAAGATGTGCCTGTCCCACCAGTACCGGCTGGACGACTCGACGCACCAGGCGCTGGCCGTACGCTTCGAAAGGATGCCGAAGGACGCCACGTTCGGCAACGGCCGCGAGGCACGCCGAGTGTTCGAGGAGATGGTGGACCGCCAGGCGACCCGTCTGGCCACCCTCGCCGACTTCTCCGAGAGCGACCTGCAACTACTGCTGCCCGAGGACGTGGGCGCCGACGCGGCGGGTGCGATCTTGGGCGAGGCCGCATCCGGCGAGACCGACCCGCTCGCGCGACTGGGGGACCTGGTGGGTCTCGCGGCCGTCAAACGGGACGTCACCGACCTCGTCAACCTGCTGTCCACGGCACGCCAGAGGGAAGCCGCGGGCCTGCCCGTGCCGCGCATCAGCCATCACCTCGTTTTCACCGGGCCGCCCGGCACCGGCAAGACGACGGTGGCACGCCTGTACGGCGAGCTGCTCGCCTCGCTCGGCGTGCTGCCCCGCGGCCAGCTCGTCGAGGTGTCCCGCGCCGATCTGGTGGGCCGGTACATCGGCCACACCGCGCAGTTGACCCGTGAGGTGTTCGAGCGGGCCATCGGCGGCGTGCTGTTCGTCGACGAGGCGTACACGCTGACCCCGGCGGGCGCCGCGGCCTCCGACTTCGGCCGTGAGGCGGTGGACACCCTGCTGAAACTGATGGAGGACCACCGCGACGAGGTCGTCGTGATCGTCGCCGGATACACCGAGGAGATCGAGGGCTTCCTGGCGTCCAACCCGGGTCTGTCCTCGCGGTTCTCCCGGCGGGTCGAGTTCGCCGACTACTCGTCCGACGAACTCGTCACGATCGTACGGGCCCACGCGACCACGGCGGGCTACGAGTGCGGGCCCGGCACCGGGCCGGTGCTCCGCGAGTACTTCGACTCGCTGCCGCGCGACCGGTCCTTCGGCAACGCCCGTCTGGCACGCCAGGTCCTGGAAGGCATGATGACGCGTCAGGCCGGGCGTATCACCCGGATGTCGGCGCCCGGGTTCGAGGACCTCAGGCTCCTTCTGCCGCAGGACGCGCCGCGGCGGGAGGGGGTGTCCGCATGACGCGCGGGCCGGGCACAGACCCCGTACGCCGAGGCCTCTGTGAACGGGGGCGGACGGCCCTACGCTCCTGCGCCTCGGTCCTCCTGCCCCTCGCGCTGGCGGCGACGGCCGTGCCGGCGGTCCCGTCGGAGGCCGTCGCCGAGGGGACGACGACCGTCAGACTTCCCGTCGTGGCGGCACGGTTGGCCGATGGCGCCGTCTGCGCCAAGCGGTCCACGACCACGGCGAGAACCACGCCGTGGGAGCATCAGAGCCTGGAACTGCCCCGGACCGCGCGGATCTCGCGGGGAGCGGGGGTCAAGGTAGGTGTCGTCGACACGGGTGTCTCCACGAGCGCGCCCACCCTGGCGGGACGCGTCAAGGCACTGGGCCCCGCCGGGGACGACTGCGTGGGGCACGGCACGTTCGTCGCCGGACTGATCGCCGCCGCACCGGCCAAGGGCGTCGCCTTCCACGGCGTCGCCCCGCGGGCGAACATCGTCGCGGCCCGCGGCACCACCGAGCGCGGGGCACCGTCGGTGGCCGCCGTGGCGGCGGGGATCCGCGGCGCGGTGGACGCCGGTGCCCGGGTCGTCGAGGTGTCGGCCGCGTTCGACACCAGGTCGCCCCGGCTCGACAAAGCGGTGTCGTACGCCGCGAAGCACGACGCCCTCATCGTGGCCGCCGCGGTACCGGACCCGTCGAGCGGCACCGCCGGGGCGACCACACCGGGACCACGGGAGTACTGGCCCGCCGCGATCCCCGGCGTGCTGAGCGTGCTGGACGTGGACGTCCGCGGCGGCCGCCCGGACTCCGCGCTTGTCCCGGTCCGCGCCGACCTGGCGGCTCCTGGCGACGGCGTCGTCGGTATCGGGCCGCGCGGAAGGGGGCACTTCGTCGGCTCCGGCGCCTCGTTCGCCGCCGCGTACACCGCCGGCGCCGCCGCCCTCGTACGCTCGGCCTTCCCGAACCTCTCCGCGGCGGAGGTGGCCCGGCGCCTGACATCCACCGCCTACCCCGACGACGTACCGCGGCTGGACGCCTACGCCGCGGTCGTTTCGGTGACGGACGGCACGCAGGCGGTCCGCGCCGGGGCCGGAGCGCAGGACGATTCCGTACGGCTGCCGGACCGGACGCCCGGGGAGCGGGCCACCCGGACCGCGTTGCTGATCTCCGCCCTCGGAGCGGGAGTCGTGCTCCTCGTCGGCTGGGCGGCTGTGGCCATCCCGCGCGGCCGGGCCCGTGGATGGCATCCGACACGGCGCTGACGCGCTACGGAACCTTTCCGGCCTGCCGTGAACGGCTGTGGGGGGTGGTCGGGGTGTCAACGCCCCGACCACCCCCCACAGTCACCTCTCCGCCGCTTCCGGGGACTGCTCCACCACCGCCGTCTGCAACAGTGTCGCCTTGTTCCGGGCGATGTACCGGGCCCTGCCCGGCGGCAGGTTGCGGGGCTTGACGTTGCCGAAGACATATCCCTCGGTCGGCGGGCAGGACAGCAGCAGGCCCGGCGTGTTGACCTCGCCCAGGCGCCGCAGGAGCTGGTCGTTGAAGCCGCGGCCGGCGCCGGTGGCCGACCGCGCGACCACGATGTGCAGGCCGACCTCGTGCCCGAGCGCCAGGAACTCGAAGAGCGGCGCGAAGGGGTGGTCGAACGCGTTGCTGCCGCCCAGCATGTCGTAGTCGTCGACCAGGACGAACAGCCGCGGGCCGGCCCACCAGTCCGCCTTGCGCATACGGGCGGGGCTGATGTCCTGTCCCGGCAGCCGTGTCTTCAGCGCCCGCTGGGTACCGCCCATCAACTCCTGGAGCGCGGACAGGGACACGGCGTGCCCCAGGCGGTACTCCTCGGGTATGGCCTCCACCAGCTCGCGCCGGTAGTCGACCACCAGGACCCGTGCCTCCTGGGGGGTGTACCGGGCGGTGATCGCGGAGGTCACCAGCCTCAGCAGGTTGGTCTTCCCGCTCTCAGTGTCGCCGATGGCCATCAGATGCGGGGTGCGGCTGAAGTCGTGCCAGACGGGGGAGAGCGTCTCCTCGTCGATACCCAGCGGCATCCGCAGACCCTCGGTGCCCTCGGTGGCGGGCAGCTCGCCGACGGGCAGCCGGTGCGGCAGCATCCTGACGGCGGGCGCGGCAGCCCCGGTCCAGGTACCCGCGATCCGTTCGACCAGGTCGTCGACGCCCTCGGTGAGGTCGTCGACGGAACCGCTGCCGTCCACCCGGGGCAGCGCCGACAGGAAGTGTTGCTTGCCCTCGACCGTGAGACCGCGTCCGGGAATGCGCGGTACGAGCGCCGCCCGCCGCACGTCGATCACCGAGTCCATGTTGTCGCCGAGCTTGAGTTCCAGGCGGGTGGCGATCTGGTCGCGTACCTGCGTCGTCATCTCCATCCAGCGGGAGACGGTGATGACCAGGTGAATGCCGTAGTTCAGACCGCGTGCGGCGAACTGGCCGAACGTCGGGACCAGAGAGTCGAAGTCCTGGCGCAGGGTCGCCCATCCGTCCACCACGAGGAAGACGTCACCGTGGGGCTCGTCGGCGAACTCGCCGGCCGCACGCCGACGCCGGTACGTCGCCATCGAGTCGATGTTGTTGTCCAGGAAGAACTGCTCCCGGTGGTTGAGCACCGCCGTGATCTCGGCCACGGTACGGCTGATGCGCTCGCTGTCCAGCCGGGAGGCGACGCCGCCCATGTGCGGCAGCCCGGACAGCCCGGACAGCGTGCCGCCGCCGAAGTCCAGGCAGTAGAACTGCACCTCACGGGGGGTGTGAGTGAGTGCCAGGGAGGCGATGAGGCTGCGCAGCAGCGTGGACTTGCCGCTCTGCGAACCACCCGCGATACCCACATGGCCCTCCGCGCCGGACAGGTCCACCTCGAGGGCGTCGCGGCGCTGTTCGAAGGGCTTGTCGACCAGGCCGACCGGCGCCTTCAGACGACCGGACCCCGTCCACCGCGTCGCCGTGAATCCGCGCTCCGGATCGACCGTGAGCGGTGGCAGCAGTGCGTCGAGCGGAGAGGGCCGGCCGAGCGGGGGCAGCCATACCTGGTGGGCTCCCGGCCCCGCGTCCCGCAGCCGGTCGAGCGCCACCGACAACAGGCTGTCACCCGCCTCCTTCTCCTCCTCGGCGGCCGGTTCCGCCACCGCGGGCTGGGCGGCCGTGCGCGGCACCACGTACCCCGACGTCCACGGCACCACCTGGCTGGCCACCCTGGCTTGCGCGACCGCTCCGCCCCGTTTGCGGTACTCGCCCGACACATAGGCCGCCCGGAAGCGGGTCAGTGCCTCGACACCGCTCTTGAGATATCCGCTGCCGGGCTGCGAGGGCAGCTGATAGGCGTCCGGGACACCCAGCACACCCCGGCTCTCCATGGCCGAGAAGGTGCGCAGACCGATCCGGTACGACAGATGGCTCTCCAGCTGGTGCATCCGCCCCTCGTCAAGACGCTGCGAAGCGAGCAGCAGATGGACACCCAGCGATCGCCCCAGACGGCCGATCATGACGAACAGCTCCATGAACTCCCGGTGCGCGGAGAGGAGTTCACTGAACTCGTCGACCACGACGAACAGGCTCGGCAGGGGGGCCAGCGAGGCCCCCGAGGCACGCGCCTTCTCGTACTCGAGGGCCGAGGAGTAGTTGCCGGCTGCCCGCAGCAGCTCCTGGCGGCGGATCAGCTCGCCATGGAGGGCGTCCTGCATACGGGCGACGAGTGCGACCTCGTCCGAGAGGTTGGTGATCACCGCCGAGGTGTGGGGCAGCTCGTCCAGGCCGAGGAAGGTGGCTCCGCCCTTGAAGTCGACCAGGACGAAATTGAGGGTCTCGGAGGAGTTCGTCAGGGCCAGCCCCAGGACGAGAGTCCGCAGCAGCTCGCTCTTGCCGGACCCGGTGGCGCCGATGAGCATGCCGTGCGGCCCCATCCCGCCCTGCGCGGACTCCTTGATGTCCAACTCGACCGGCAGGCCGTCGCCGCCCACCGCGATGGGCACCCGCAGCCGGGACGCGCCGTCGGCACGCTGCCACAGGGCCGCCGGCTCATGCCGGTACAGGTCGGGGATGCCGAGCAGCGAGGTGAGTTCGGTGTCCGCGGCCAGTGGTTCGGCCGCGGAGGCCGCCAGCCGCATCCGGTACGGCGCGATCATCCTGGCCAGCGCCTCGGCTCCGGCAGGCCCCATGGCATCGGGCCTGCCGAGGACCGTCGTCTGTTCCTTGCGGGTCCGGTCGGTGCGCACCAGGCTGATCCGGTCGGGCTGGACGTCCAGGCGGAGCGTGGTGCGTCCGGGCCGCCACTGCAGGGTTTCGGCCAGGTCGAGAACGACGGCGTTGCGGAAGCCCTGAGCGTCCATGCGGTGTCCGGAGGGCACGGTCACACCGTCCAGGACGACGACCGTGTACGGCTCCTCCCGCCCCGGAGGAATCTCCGGGTCGAAGGCGGGGCGTTCGCCGAACTCGGCTCCCAGCAGGTCCTCCAGGTCGCTGAAGGCGGACGTCACCATCCGTGCCGGGCCCGCCCCGTCCTCCTCCTGAGGATGCTGACCGTGGGGCAGCCACTTCACCCATTCCCAGTCGGCGCGGTGCTCGTCGGCGGCACACACGACGATCCACAGCTCCTCCGGGGCGTGGAAGACGGCCAGTTGCGCCACCATCGCACGCACCAGATTCCGCCTGGCCGCCGCGTCGCCCCGCATCAACACCCGCGCCCAGGAGCGCAGATACACGGCGACCGGCTGGTCGGGCACCGTGCTGTAGGCACGTATGAAGCGGCGCAGCGCATGTGCGGAGAGCGGATCGAGGTCCTCCACCGGCTTGGTGGACAGCGGGGTCAGCTTCAAGGCCAGCTGCTGGTCGCCGACCGCGATCCGCACCTCACCGAAGTCCTCGTCCTTCACTCGGCGTTCCCACAGGCGGGTCGTGCGCACCATGGAGCGCAGCGCGGCAGGCTCCGGGTGCCGCCAGGCCAAAGCCAACTGCTGCTCCACCACGGCGCGTCGGGTCTGCTTGCGGATCTGCCCGAGATACCTCAGATAGTCACGCCGCTCTCCCCGCAGCCGCTGCTTGCGCTCACTGGTGCGACGCATGAACTGACCGATGATCATGGCGGCCGACGCCATCACCATCAGGCCCAGCGACAGATAGACGAAGACACCGTTCGACCCACCCGGGCGCAGGAAGATCAGCATCATGGAGACGGACATCATCGCCATGGGCATGTATGTCCACACCGCGGAGTTGTCGGGCACCGTCTCAGCGAGCACCGGGGGTTCCTGGAGGCTCAACTCCCCCTGAGGCATGTCCGGACCGCGACGACGCGCGGGACGACGAAACAGCACGGAACTCAACGAATCGGCTCCTTCGGGCAGCAACCAGTGAGGTGTCACCGGGCCCGTTGGCGGAAAACAGGGGCTGTGAAGCCAGCCCGGCAGCAGAGGTACCCTGCACACGATAGACGGATGGAACACACACTGGTTCAGACACGTATGTGTTGCCCGGGACGTCTCCACCGCATCCGACCCACCTGATCACCTGCCGCGAAAGCGAATGTGCCGACCATGAGCGACACCTCGGTGGCCAGCCTGTGCCGCCTCACCGTCCGGGCACCCTCCAGGACCATCGACCTGGCTGTTCCGGCGGACGTGCCGGTGGCCGACCTTCTGCCCACGTTGCTCCGGTACTGCGCGGACGGCATCGAGGAGGAGGGACTCGACCACGGCGGCTGGGTACTCCAACGCCTCGGCGGCCCCGCCCTCGACGACGAGGCCACCTTGGAGGCACTCGACCTCCACGACGGCGACGTCCTCCATCTGCGTCCACGGGCCGAGGCGATGCCCGAGGTGCGCCTCGACGACCTCGTCGAGGGCATCGCGGAGGTCACACGGGAGAGGCTGCACGCCTGGACCCCGGAAAGAAGCCGGCAGTTGCTGCGCGGCTTCATCGTCTGTGTGCTCGTCATCGGCCTGGGCGTGCTGGCCTGGCCCGGCGGCCCGGTCGTCCCCCGCGTGGCCACGGCGGGCGTCGCCGGTCTGCTTCTGCTGGCCGGAGCCGCCACGGCGAGCCGTGCGGTCGGTGACGCGGCCACGGGCGCCGCCCTCGGTGTCATGGCGACCCCGGCGCTGGCCCTCGCGGGCTGGCTGCTGCCCGGCGGTGAGATCGCCGGGCCCCACGCCCACCAGGTGCTGGGGGCAAGACTGTTGGCCGTCGGCGCGGCCGGGGCGGGCGGCGCGGTCCTCGCCCTCGCCGCCGTCGCCGTCTACGCCCCGCTCTTCCTCTCCACGGCCGTGGTCTGCGTGGCCGCGGCCGTTTCCGGGGCCATGATGAGCGTCTTCGACGTGCCCGTGGACACGGCCGCCTGCGTGGTCGCCGCATGTGCGGTGCTCGTCGGGGGGTTCGTCCCCGCCCTCTCGTTCAAGCTGGCCGGAATGCGGATGCCGCCCTTGCCGACGAGTCCGCGGCAGCTCCAGGAAGGCATCGACCCGTACCCCAGCCAGGAGGTGGCCACCCGGACGGAGCTGGCCGGCGGCTGGATGATCGCGCTGTACGGCTCGATCGGCGTCGTCTCCGCGATCTGCCTGATTCCGCTCGTGCGACGCCCGAGCGTCCCGGAGGAGCTGATCTGCGTCGTCCTGTCCGTGATCCTGCTGCTGCACGGACGGGGCATGGTCAACTCGTGGCAGCGGCTGGCCCTGGTCGTCCCCGGCGCCCTGGGCGCCGCGCTGATCCTCGTGGGCGCCGGCGCCCGCCTCGCCCCAGGTGACCGGCCCGTGTTCGTCGTCGGCCTGCTGGGCCTGACCGCCGTACTCGCCGTCGTCACCTGGACCGTTCCCGGACGCCGGATGCTGCCCTACTGGGGCCGCGCCGCCGAGCTGCTGCAGTCCACGCTGGCCATCAGCCTGCTGCCGCTCGTGCTCTGGGCCATCGGGGTGTTCGGCGACCTGCGCGCCATCTCCGGCTGACCGCGACCATGCCGATTTCGAAGAGAGCCGCGAGGTAGGCCACCATGCAGTCCAAGCGCGACCAGGTCCAGGCGCACAGCTTCGTCATGACCCGGCTGACCGCCGGCATGCTCCTCGCGGAGCCCGACGCCCCTGACACACCTTTGGGCCGGACCACCCGGGGGGTGTTCATGGGTGTGCTCATCGCGGTGCTGATATCCGCCGGGGCGTTGGTGTTCGGGCTGATCTCGCCCGGCGGCAAGACCTCCTGGAAGGCGGCCGGAACACTCGTCGTCAACAAGGAGACCGGCGCCCGTTACCTGTATCTCGGCGGCCGGCTCAGGCCGGTGCGCAACTACGCCTCCGCCCGGCTGATCGCGGGAAGTGATCTCGCCACCTCCACCGTGGCCACCGCCTCCCTCCAGGGAACCCCCGTCGGCCGGCCCATCGGCATTCCCGGCGCCCCCGAGTCGGTGCCGTCGGCGAGCAACCTGGACCGGGGCGCATGGCTGGTCTGCTCCACCGTCGACGCCCAGGCCTCGGCCGCGCACACCACGCTGGTGGCCGGTGCTCCCGTGGACGGCACGGGGCTGGGCTCGGGACAGGGACTCGTGGTCAGGGGACCCGACCGTACGACCTACCTGGTCTGGCAGGGCAGCCGACTGCGCCTGGACAAGCAATCCGGTGCCGCCGTGTCGCTCGGCTACGGCTCCGTGACCCCACGGCCGGTCTCCGCGGCCTTCCTCGACGCCCTGGTCGCCGGTCCGGACCTGGTGACGCCCGACGTACCGGGCCGCGGCGAAGCCGGACCGTCGCTCGACGGCAGGGCGAGCACGATCGGCCAGGTGTTCCAGGCCCGGGTGCCCGGCTCGGACGAGCACCCGTACTACCTCCTGCGCAAGGAGGGACTGGTGCCGCTGACCACCACGCAGGCGGACCTCGTCCTCGGCGACCCCCGGACACGTGACAAGGCGTACGGGGGACGGACACCGCGACCGGCCGCCCTGGGGGCCGACGCGCTGAAGCAGCACCTGGCGCCGGGCGTGGAGGGCCGCTCGCCGGCCTCCACGGACCTGCCCGCCGCACCGCCGAACCCGGTCGGCATCGGGGCGGACAAGTCCGCGTGCGTCGGTGTGGAACCGGACGAGGACGGCACGAAGGTCACCACGTTGCTCGCGGCGACGGACGACCTGACACCCGCGGCCCAGCCGTCGGCGGAATCCGCACGAGCCTGTCTGCCAGTGGACGCCGTGGTGGTGCGTCCGGGGCACGCGGCGCTGGTACGCGCCCTGGGAGCCGGTGGCACCACCATGGGCACCACGACCTACCTGGTCGACGACACCGGCACCAAGTACCGCGTCCCGACCGCGAAAGCGCTCGGCGCACTCGGCTACAACGAGGGCCAGGTGACGTCCCTGCCCTCACCGTTGCTGTGGATGCTGCCCGCGGGGCCGGACCTGGACCCGGACGCGGCCGGCGGCGTGGTGTCACCCGCCACCACGTCGGCCCATTGCGGGCAGGCCGGGTAGCAGCAAATGTGTAGGTTGCACCGGGCACATGTGATGGATGCCTGTGCGACACACGTTGCCGGTAACGTATGTGTGGAGTCCGGTTTCACCGTCCGCCCTCGGAGCCAGTCACACAGGCATCAGGCAACAGGCATCTGGCAACAGGCATCTGGCATCAGGCATCTGGCATCAGGCGCCGGGCAGGTGCGGGGACACTCATTCGGAGAAGCAAGGGAGTGGCTGAACATGGCAGGCAATGTCCGCCAAGGAGACGAGCAAGCGACACGCAACGGCATCCTGGCCCTGGAGTCCGCCTTCAACGGTGTCCTGAGGTGCCGTCAGGACGTGGAGGCCACGCGCAACAACCTGAGGACGGGCTACCAGGGAAGTGACGGCATGGCCTACGGCGACCTCATTCAGCTCTGGGAGGGGCAGGCCGACAGCATCCTGCGCGGCCTCCGGGAAATGATCGACAGCCTCAACCTGACCCTGTCGTCGATGCAGAAGAACCAGGGCTCGTCGAACGAGTCCATCAACCACGCCTACCAGGAAGCGAACACGGTCTTCGACCAGCTGACGGGTGCCGCCTAGGACTCGAGAGCCGCTGCCTTCCCGGACGACTGACTCACTTCGAGAGACTAGAGGTCACCATGAGCTTCACAGACGGTCAGATCTACGTCGCCTACGACCACATGCAGAACGCGGCCGACGACATGGTCCACCAGACCAGGGCGATCGCCCAGACGATCGTCGACCTCGACGCGGAACTCACGGCGTTGAGGGATTCCTGGAGCGGTGCTGACCGCGACGCGTACGACGGCAAGCAGCGGGACTGGGACGCTGCGGTCAAGAACATGGAGAACTTGCTGAGCAGTCACGCCAGCCTCCTCACGGACGTGTCCGGCAATTACCAGTACACCGAGAACTCACTGAGCCAGATGTGGTCCGACGTCAAGGTCATCGGCTGACACCGCGCAACGTTGGGGGCCGACCGACCACCTGCGGGATCGGCCCGTGCGGTGCGCACACGGCACCGCAGCCGAAGCTGCCGCGGATGTATGCCCGCACTTCGGCTGCGGTCCCGCCGGGGGGGGGGCACGCCGGCCGGGGCACGCCGGCACTCCCCGTTCGCGGTTCACCGCACCATCTGTCGTGGCGGGCTCGGCGGTCCCGTATCTGCCCGGCCCCACCCCGCTATCTCTGGAGGTCCCATGGCAAACCTGTCGCATCTCGACGGGAAGTCGCTGCAGACGTTCATCGACACGGAGCTCAAGGACTTCGTGACGCAGACGGAGAACATTCGTCAGGACTCGGACGAAGGGACCGATCACCCGGCTCGGGCCCTCAAGAGCCTGCTCAACGGCGAAGCCACTCCCGAAACGTTGCATCAGAACCAGTTCCTCGCGCTCGGTCCGATGGCCGGGGACGAGGGGCTCACGCACGGCAAGGCCCTCATCGACGCGGTCACCAGGTCGGCCAAGTCCATCGACGGCATCCTGGAGAACCAGCAGCGACTGTTCAGGGACATCGACAGGGATTTCAGAGAGACCCTCAAGATCATGGGGGCCACACAGAGCGACAACATCACCGAGATCAGCGGAGAGAAGCTCCTCGACATCTTCGGGGATGTCGACCGTGATCTGACCCCGACGAACGGCAAGAGTCAGAGCCAGACCACATAGGCCGGTCTCCCCTCCTCCACCCCATCACAGCGGAGTTCTCGCATGGAAAACGATCCGGATGACTACTGGGCCCAGGCCGTGAACAAGTACACCGGCTACCCGATGTCGAGCCGGAAGTCCCTCTTCGACAAGCTGAAGAGCAAAGAGGGAATTCCGCTTATGCGGGTGAACGTGGTTGAGCATCCGATGCGTGCCGTTAAACCGGAGGACTACACCGCTGTTTCCGGATGGCAGGCCTCCCATGGCGAGGACTATCGGCTTGCCTTCTACACGCATCACGGTAAGGACCAGGTCAGGCTGTTCACCGCTGACATCGTGTTCATTGGAACTCTCGCCGATGAGAACGGGAAGAGTCACCTGTCGGATCCGGGCTCGACCAGAGAAGGGGGTGCTTTCAAGGGCAAGTACGGCGACGAATGGGACGACACCGAGCTGTGGCGTTACGTGTCCGCTCCGAAGTTCGCCCTCGAAAAGCTGGTGAACGAACACAGCACCAAAGGCTTTTCCTACAGTGGCCAGACTGTGCAGGATGCCGAGGCCGTTGACCTCGTCTCGTTCACTCGAACCGCTCAGTCCTTCGACCGGGCAGCAGCGTTCTTCCGGCGTCAACTGGCGCCACTCGAGGAGTGGAACAAGGCGCTGGGCGGGGATGACGCGGCATGGAAGGGCCAGTCAGCCGACGTGGTGCGGACCCTCATCCAGACGCTGCACAAGAACTACGAGAGCTATGTACAGCAAATGGGGGGCCGTGAGTACAAATCCGGTCACGAGTTCCTCGGCGGCGGCAGCCCGGAGTCGACGTATTCGGAGATGCTGTTCCAGGCTCAGTGGGATCTGCATTTCGAGGCGAAGGTACTGAAGGACGTATGGCAGAACTGGGCCGACTCGGGAGAGCATGATCCGCACCGGTCTCTGCTCGAAGAGTTGGACGCGCTGAGTGACTGGATCATACATAACAACGTTCCGCTCGTCGTGGTCGATCCCGAAAGCCTCGGGTCGCAGTACGGCTGGTCCTCCGATGACGACGGTGACGAAGATCTGAGGTATACGAGCGAGGACGCCTTTGACACCTTGCCGGGATTCTCCGATAACCCCGGAATAGGTGCGCTCGACGACATAAACACCTGGAAGAAACTCGGCGAACAGGCGGTGGATCGCTGGAATCGCAACGTGGAAGGGTATCTCGTTGAGGCTGCCAAGCAGTCTGTTTCCAGGCTTGGGAAAGGCTGGAGTGACGCTTCTGAGGATCTGGGTCAAGAGGTCCTGACGAAAGAGTCGGAAAGTCTCTCCAACACTTACGAGAAGAAGGAGATGAAGAGCGAGAAGGAGGCTTCCAAGAAGGCTCTCGATGATGCGAACAAGAAGAACAGTGAAGCCTGGAACAATCTCAACAAGAACCTCTCCGACTCCAACCACAACAACAAGAGCCTGTTTGACAACCTGAACCAGAATCTTTCCGACTCCAACAACAACCAGAAGCAGCTCAACAACGGCCTGCACGGGCTCGGAGACAGCCTCAACCACGGCCTCAGCAACCTGGGCAACAGTTTCAGCGCGGACGGTCTCGGCGGTGGTCTGAACCTCAACGGCGGCGGCCTGAACCTCAACGGCGGCGGTCTCAACGGCGACGGCAAGGCGTCGCTGCTGAACGGCGGCTCGGACAATCCGACCAGTGACTTCGGCGGCACCCACCTGACCAACAGTCCGTTGAACACCGGCACCACCCTTCCGCTCAACAACTTCTCCTCCCTGATCCCGAAGACGCCCACCGGCACCTCATCCCCGCTCAACCTCAACCCCGACTCGCCCACCACTGCCGGCCCTCACCTCGACGCCGACGGAAACCTGGTGCAGACATACCCGGACGGCACCAAGACGGTGCTGAACCCCGACACCGGGCAAATCATGACGACCGCCCCGAACGGCCACACCACCACGACCCGGCTGAATCCCGGTGGCGTCATCACCAATCCCGACGGGAGCCACACCCGGCTCAACCCGGACGGCACGCTCACGACGGAGTTCCAGGACGGCACCAAGACGGTGTTCAACCCGTCCGACGGCACCCTGCGGACCACGAACCCGGACGGTCACACGACCACGACCCATCTGAACAACCCGATCGACATACCCGACCTGCCGAGGGGCGGTACCAACCTTTCGCATGGCGGTACCAACCCTTTGCACGGCGGGACTCACCTTTCCCACGGCGGAACCGCCCCACTGAACAACGTGCATCTCAGCGGTGGCAACGGGCATCTCGACGGTGGCGCGGACGCCGACTACATGGACTACGACAGCACACCTTTCACGGGAGGTACGCTGGGCGGAGCCGTCGGCGGTCACCAGGTCGCCGGAGCAGACACCCTGAACCCGACGGCGAACGGAGGGGGCACACCTCTCAACCCCGGCTTCGGCGGTGCGGGAACCGGAGCGGGTGCCGGGGGAGCGGGCGGGGCGAACGGGGAACGTGTGCGTACGACGCTGAACGACACGCAAAACCTGTCCGCACTGCGCCGTAACGGTGCCGTGGCACCGGCCATCGACGGCGAGGACATGCCCTTCAGGCGCGGTGGGACCCAGACCACCAGCTCTCCCATGGGCGGCGCCCCGATGGGCGGCATGCAGGGCGGTCAGTCCACGGAGAGCGGGGACCGGCAGCGCACCAACTGGGTGGACGAGGACGAGGACGTGTGGGGCACTGAGGAAGGCGGAGCACCGGCGGTGATCGGATGAGCGGGATGGACAAGGACGGCGTGACGCGTGCCCAGCAGGAGACGCCCGACGCAACCGTGGCGGCGAATCCCTTCACCGAGGCCCTCAGCGAGCGCCTCGCCGAGACGCTGGCCGAACTCGACGCCGTCACCACCGGTCTGACCAAGGCCAAGGCGGAACTCCGCGACGCCACCTACGTGGTTCGATCCCGAGACCGCGCGGTGGAGGCCACGGTGGGGTCCCAAGGGCAGCTGATCGACCTGAGGTTCCTCGACAACAAGTACCGCACCATGAGCCCGACCGAGCTCGCCGCATCCGTACTGGAGGCCGCGACGCAGGCACGTGACTCGATGTCGCGTCACGTGATGCGCACGATGGCGCCCTTCACCGAACCACGCCCGGGCATGCCGCACATGGAGGGCTTCGACATCGACTGGGCCGACATCTTCGGGCCCGGCGTCCTGGAGGAACCGGAGGCGTCCTCCCCCCGGAAGGGCCGAGCGTCGCTGCGGGACGAGATCCATGAGGACGGGGAGGAGTAGAAGCCGTGGGAAACGTCTTCTCCGCGAACCCCGCAGACATCCACAGGTGGGCGCGGATCTTCGCCGAGATCAAGGACATCACGGACAACTCGGTGCGCGAATTCGAGGACGCGGCCCGCAGGACCGCCGGCTGGGTGGGCCAGGACGACTCGATGGCCAGGGAACTCGGCCCGCAGGACGAGAAGGAGCGCAAGGGCGCCTCGGAGACGGGCACGTCGCTGATGGAGGCCATCGCCGGCATGGCCAGAGCGCTGAACGTGAACGGCAACATCATCCAGGGCGCACAGAACGACGCCTTCGAGGCCATCGACGAGCACGCTTCCAGGACCGGGAGGCACTGACACCTCATGGCCATCGCGGTTCCGAAATGGCTCGACGACCTGTTCTTCGCTCTCATGGGCGAACGCATGCCGCAGGCCAACGAAGACCTTGCCTATCTGAGCCACGAGGCCTTCAAATCGTTCGCGAACAAACTACGCAAGCTGGCAGAACTGATCATCGAGTCGGTCGGCGCCGCCGGCCAGGTGCTGCCGCCCGGGACCGCCCAGAACTACGTTCGCACCGCACACGTGTTGACCGACGACGGGGGCACGAACCACGTCACCGAGTTCGCCAAGCAGATGGACGACATCTCCGACGGCCGGGTGAAGACCTCCATCAACATCGCCGAGTCCAAGATCAACATCCTGATCCAACTGGCGGTCCTGGCGGCGCAACTGCTGTTCCTGGCCGTGATGGCGTTCTTCACCGGCGGGGCCACGTCGGGCGAGGCGGTGGAAGCCAAACTGCGTACTCGTGCGCAGATCCTCGTGCTCCTGCAATTGCTGGCCCAGCGCACCCACCTCCTGCCGACCCTGAGCGAGGCACTGGAAGAGGCGTTCACGACGCTCGCCGCGCGACTGGCTCTGATGCTGACGGCGGCACCCGGCCGCAAGCCGCACGGCATCGATGTGAAAGACGTCGTGCTGAGCGGAGTCACCGGCGGCCTCACCTCGATCTTCGATCACATATTCCACGGCGCGAAGAACGCCTTCAAGGGGCTCTTCAAGAAGTTCGACATCGGCGCCGGCTTCGACACGAAGTTCGCCGACAAGAACAAGATGCCCGGTCTCAACAGCAATCCGGGCAGCGGTGCCGTCGCACACGGTGGGAAGAACCTGACGTCCGACGGACTGCTCTCCAACGGTGGGAAATACGGCGCCAAGGCTGCTGACGAGGGACTCGACGCCGTTGTTGAGGGGTTCGCGGAGTCTCTCGCGGTGTTCGCCGTCTTCGGGCAGGGGTTCAGTGCGCCGGACTTCTATGGCTCCGTCGTCAGCAACCTCAACACCAACCTGATGTTCAAGGGAACGGAGAAGGCCGGCCTTGGACTGCGCGACCTCGCCTTCTCGCAGAACCTCAATGTGACTCCCCACAGCGCCTCGACCGGACCGACCACAGGCCCTGCCAAGACCAACGGCGGGAGCACCCCTGTTTCCGAGCCCGGCAAGGACGTACGGATTCCCACCACGGGCACGCAGGCCCCCACTCCGGCGTCCTACGCCCCCGGCGGCATCACCGAGGCCGGACCCTTTCCGGCCACCACCACCCCGCAGACCGACCTCCCCGACATGCCCCACGTGTCAGTCGATCCCGCCTCTACGGGCGCGGCACACGGTGCTAACCCGGCTACCGTGTCCGGCGGCGGAAACGTACCGGCGAAGAACACGGGCGCGGACGTGACACACGACCACACCACGCCCGGGACCCCCGCCGACGACGGGGCGAACGTGCAGCCCCCGGCCGAGGTGGACGCCGGTACGCAGACGGCGCCGGGCCACGGCGCCACTACCTTGCCGAACAGCTCCCAGACGGGTCCGGTCGCCGGCCCTGGAAAGACGGCACACGCGCCGTCCGACTCCCCAGCCGTCATGGACGACGGGGCCGCGCAGGACTCTCCGGACGCCCAGGACGTGCCCGCGGCGCGGCCGGATACGGTGTCCGCCACCGGCCAGGTGGCGACGAGCGGTGCGGGACCGGCCGTGTCCGCCGGGAACAACCAGGCTCCGACCGGATCCGCGCCCGCGAGTGCCGGACCGGCCACCGGGGCGGCGGCGGGCACGAACACCCCGGCCGCGGTGAAAGCCGACGGCACCGGCCCGGCCCACAGCACGAGCGGACCGGCCGGCCAGGACCGCCCGAAGGCGGACGCCGACCGGAGCACGCAGCGCAACAGCACGGACGCCGTCCCGACCGTCTCGGACACGACCCACACGGCCACGACGGCGGGCACGACCACCACGCACGGCCAGGACACCACGGCCGGCCCTGTCGATGTGTTCGAGGACTCCCGGTCCGAGGGCCTCGCCGCCCCCGCCCCGACGGCCACCGTCTCGCAGACCGACGCCGCGAAGCCGGACCGCGTCACCGCCGAGGACCCCACACCGACGGGGATCGCCGACGACCTCACCACCACCGTCCCACGCGCGGACTTCCCGGCGGAAACCGTCTCCGTCCCGGTTGTGTCGGAGACGGAGACCGTGTGGGCGGAGAAGACGACGGAGACCGGCGCATTTGTCGGTGTCAGGCTCGCGGACAAGGCCGCACTGCTCCACGACATCGACAGGAAGGCGAAGCGGTTCGGCAAGCTCCGCGAGGAGACCGCGATCAAGCCCGCAGCCGAGGCGCACCTCCTCCTGGTGGAGAAGAACGTCGCACTGCCGTCCATCCTGCCCGGTGACAGTCCCAAGGCGCCGGAGCGGCTGGCGGTCCTGCTGCGGGACGCGCTCGCCATGGCCCTGCACGAAGGACCACGCAACGAGGCGCAGGCGCTGACCGTAGCGGGCCGGGACGCATTCGACCTGCATGCTCTTCGTACGGTGATGGTGGGCGGGGCGCCGACCGCGCTGAACGACACCGCCGCCGGCCCCTCTCGTACCGCACTCACCCAGACCGCCGACGTCCATCGTCGGGACCGCACAGGCCTCGTCACCGGGGGAGTGGCCCGGGAAGCCGACGCGGACATCGCCCGGCAAGTGGAGGCCGCCACGCGGGCCGACGACGGTTCGCCGGGCCGACCCGGGCCCGCCCCTGTCGGGGACCCCGTCGACCGGCCCCTGAGTGCTCCGTTGCGGACGGGGACCATGCCGGGAGACAGCGCAGCGCGCCGGCTCGCCGGCGAACCCGGTCCATTGGGCCGCGAGGGACTCGAAGCGTTGGCGAACGACGTCGTCGCCGTTGCCGGCCGGGGCGACGGGCAGGATTGTGTGATTCTGCTGACGGAGTTCATGCGCCGGGTGCATGGGCAACGTGGGCCCGGCGGTGGTGTCCGCGCCGGTGAGTCGTTGGACGACTCGGTGGTCGGACTGCGGGGTGCCCCTCAGAACCTTCTCCCCGGCGCCGACTGGCACCGGATTCCCTCCTGGTCGCACGTGTCGGCGGTGCTGTGCGCCGAAGCGGACAAGTCGCAGGCTCCGACCATGGCACTGATCGTGGCTCAACGTGGCGCGGGGGCCGACTTCGTCTTCGACAGGACAGCGGCCATGGGGCACGCATTCGCCGCCGTCGCCACACCCGGTGCTGAAGGACACACCTGGTGGCTGGAGTTCCAACGCCCGGAAGGAGCCCGGGTGACGGTACAGGCACCGGATCGGGAGGCCCTCCACGCGCACGCCGTGGTGGTCTCACGGGGCCGGGTCCTGGCGGACGCTCTGCTGCAGGACACACCGAGCCGGACGGCTCCAGCGGTGTTCCAGCGGGCCGCGGAGTCGGAGTCCCTTGCCCGCTCCCTCGTGGACCGACCGCTGGACCCGCGGGTTGGGGCCATGGGTTTCGAGGGGGAGACCTCCTTCGTCGTGGCCGCGAAGGACGCGGCGAACTGGTCGCCGAAACTGGAGATCGTCACATCCCCGCACCTCTCTATAACTACAGACCTCTTCCGGGATCAATTGGTCGCCGAGGTCGTCACCAGGCCGATCAACTCGCTTCGGGGAGAAGCTCTCTTCACTCACGAACGCAGGACGTTCGACGAGGTGAGGGACGTCTTCGAACGTCTACGGAAGGCCAGCCCCGGCACGCCGCTCACGAAGTTGTTCCCCGAGAGTCACGGTTTTACTGTGCACCCGGCCGCGAGACGGGCTATTTACCAGGGCGAGTACCACGCGGGCAGACTCTCACTTCAGATCACGGTCGGTATTCCTCTGAACGGTCTGAAGGAACTGCTGGAGCAAGTCGGCCGACGGGCTCTGTTCCCCGATTCCGTGGCGCACCGGCACCTGATGAGCGGGCGGGAGTTCGCAGACTCTCTCACGCAGCGGTTCACACGCCAGGAGCAGTACGGCAACACGGACCGCGATGTCCTGCACGGCTTCGCGCATCTCGTCTACACGCAGGTCGCAGCCCTGACCTACGGGGTCGCGACTGGTGACGAGGTTTCGTACAAGAGCTTCACGCCTGTCGCGTCGCGTACCTCTTTGTCCGCGTTGCGGGCCGCGCTGCCACAGTCGGTGCGCCAATTTCTCCGTGCGGAGTCCGATTGGATCGGCGACACCTTCACACGGCAGTTCTACAGGGACAATCGCGACGATCGCGAAATAAGACTGACCGACGGTATGGGTGAGCCCATCGATTTGCTCGAACAGTCCCCACTGCTCGATGAACAGAGGGAGAACTTCCGGGTCCGTGACTATCTCCGGAACGCACTCGTCTCGGTACGTCCTGACGAAGTGATAACCCAGAACACCGCGCTCTCGCTGACGTCTCACTTCACCTCCATGGATGACCACTTCGGAACCCGTTCGGGCGCACCTCTCGCTGTTCTAGAAATGCGTTCCTACGGAGACCGCGATGTTGCAGTACGGCGGAACTGGGACCGTTACCTGGCCGAACTGAAGGGTTATTACAATGAGTTGTCGGCGGTGGCTCGGCGCGCCGACGACCGAGCCTGGGAGGCGCAGCGGCAGCGAGGCAGGCCGGACCCGCGCTGGGACACACCCGTCGCCCAGGTCGCTTTTCCGGAGCGGAACCGCGGAGACGTACCTACGCAGGAACTGCAAACCATCGAGCACTTCGCGACACAGATCGGACAGGAACTGGCACGGCGCCACGGAGCAGGACTGCCCGGACTCGTCGTCCACGTGGAGGGAGGAGGCAACGGCAGCAGTGCCCGGGACGTCGGCCGACAACGTGCAGAGGCAGTCGCACAGCATCTGCGTCACTTTCTTACGCAGCACGCACAGCACAACCACTGGCCGACCGGCCTGCTGGACCTGCAACCGGCTTCTCGCGCCAAGGGCCCCACCGTGGCCCCGACGGACCTCGGCACGGCCAACGGCCAGGACAGAGCCGCACAACGCTCCGTCATCCTGTGGTCCACTCCTCGACCCGCGGCCGGGTCGACGGCGGGCCCGCAGTTGCACGTCTTCCCGTTCCGCCCGGACGAGACCTGGGACTCGAAGACCCACCGTGTACTTCAGGGTGCGCTGCTGAACGCGGTACTCAGCGGCGAGATCGGTACGCCGTACATGACCGGGCTGGTGAAGGCGCTCGACGCAACCCATAGGGCGGCGCCCACCGATGGCACTCGCCTCGTACCCGACCCGCAGCCGACGTCGTTCCCCAGTGCGGGCGATCTCGTCACGCGCATGACTTCCGCTGCCGACGCCAGGGATGCCGACGGACCCGGCGGCTCCACACGGTCCGTCAGGCGTGACACCGGGTCCGCCGACGTACCGGGGAACGCGGAGGGGCACGAGACGCGTGAGTCCGCGCCCGTTTCCGAGACCACCGACCCGCTCGTCGCGGGAGTGGACGACGGAACCGTCCGGGAAGCCCTGGGCATCCTGCGCGGCGAGCGGTTCAGGTTTCCGATGGTGATCGGTACGAGCGGGGAGGACCAGGTACGGCGGGGCTTTGGCGAGTCCGTCGTCCGCTCCGTCGCCGAGATCCTGGACACCCGCGGGAGGACGGAGGCCGTCCTCTTCGCGCGGGTCCTCACTTCCCGCCTGTACGAGGCGTTCCCGGACCTGCAGCGCCGGGACGGCGCGCTTGGCGGGGCACCTCAGCAGGGCTCCCGCCCCCGGTCCGGGGGGCCGTCGGATCCACGCGCGCAGGGGAGCGCGAGCACTTCGGCGTCCGTACAGTCTCCCTTCGCCGCTGCCCCTGGCGGCCCCCTGCCCTGGGTGCCGCCCCGTCGGCCGCGTGTCGACTACGGCAAGATCGGCGCGGAGATCGAGACCGACTGGCAGGTCCGGGTGGACGATGATCTGTGGCATGGCGAGTTGCTGGCCGAGAACGACGTCCTCACCCTGACCGCCGAGCAACTGAAACCGGGCGAGTCGGCCACCCTGGAGATCGTCGGCGCCCCGATCGGGTTCGACGGGGCACCGGGCGGGGTTTCCGAGGCGGACTTCTGGGAGTCACTGGAGCACGTTCTGACCACGCTGCAGCGCGCGGCTGCGGGACCGGGCAGCACGATCAACCGGCTGTTCGGACCGCAGAACGGCTTTCGGCTCCTCGAGTACGCGGACGCGGTCGTGGAGAAGGAGGATCGGCACAAGCCGTCGCTCCTGTCGCCGCAATGGACGGTCGGCATGCACCCGTCGGAACTGTTCGACTTCATCGTCGAGGACGTCGATCCGCTGTCCGTACAGAGCGCGCCCACCGCCCACCTCGACGCGGCGGCGGGTGTGGCCTTCGCCCAAGACGTGGCCGGCCACTTCTACGCGGCCACGCACGGTCTTCCCGATGTGCACCCGTCCGTGGCCTGGCACACCGTCGACGAGACCGAGTACCGGTCGCTCGCCGGGCTGCTGCTGCTGGTGTTCACACAGGCGGTCACCATCGCGCACAGGGGCGACGACGTCCATGCGGGTAAGGCGGGCGAGGGGATGAACAAGGCCTATGCCTTCATCGCGTCCCGCCACGACCCGGTCGTTCTGGCGACAGCGCTGCCGCCCCGGGCCCGCCAGTTCCTCGGCGAACACGCCGACGCCGTGCTGCAGGCGTTCTCCACGCACGCGCGACGCGTCCTGAGAGACCCGTCCCGGGACCCCCTCGAAGCCACCATCCAGGGGCACGGGACCGTCGAGGACTACCTGCGTGGCTTCATCGATCCCGGTCATCCGAACCGGGTGGGTCAGCAGGCACTGGGAATCGAGACCCGGTTCCCCGAATTGGACGGCGGCAAGGTCCTCGTCGAACTGCGCGACCTGACCGACGGCATGAGCATCGGGGAGATTCGGAGGAGCTACGAGGACCTCAAACGCAGGACGCACGAGCGGTACGAGGCCGCGGCCCGACGAAACGTGCTGGACCCCCGCCACCACGACCACGGCCGGTCGCTCCAACTGACGTTTGCGAACGACGGCCTCGCGAGCACCCTGGAACGCCTGGTGCGTGACACCCGGGCCTTGGACACGTTCCGCCACCGGCTCGGCCACGATTACCGGCCGCTCGAAGAGGGCGCTGTCCGGACCCTGGTCCAGGGCCTGCTCACGGCGACGGGCACCGGTGCCGTGCGCGCGGGCGCGGGCTCGAGTGCGGCGGGTAGCTCCGGTGGGACGCCCGTCGACGTGCTGCGGCGCCTTGACTCATCCCTGTCGGAGCTGGCGATCCAGGTCAACCTCTCCGACTTCGACGGGCGTTCCTGGGAGGCCGTCAGGCCGACGTGGGCACGTGCCATGCACGATGCCGCCGTGCTTCACGAAAGGTTGAGCGGAGAATCGGCGGACTGGCCGCCGTTGCAGGTGGCAGGGGACTGGGAGCGGCATTCGGCTGTCGCGTACAAGCCGCGCAAGGGAATCAAGAATGTCGACGAGGCGGTCCGGGCCATGCTCCGCCGCCCCGGCACGACGACGTACCAGGAGGTCCTCGCCAAGATCAGCGAATGGCGCGACGGCAAGACGGCGGACAACCCTCGCGCGAGCGCCGTCGCGAGGCTGGAGCGGGAGGTGCTCCACCGGCTCGGCGGCGCCGTCGAAGACGTGGTGCCACCGTCCCGGCCGAGCGCGGCGCACGGAGCACGGCCCGGAGCCGGCGACGCCCGCTGGCCCCGCCCTTCCGCGGCTGTGCTGCAGGAGTGGGCCGACCGGTTCGGCTACGCGCGCGAGTATCTCGGCACAGCGCCGGATGCCGGATCGCTCAGGGAGCGGGCGGAGCGGATCACCGCGGCTCACCACGTCACCCCGGCTTCTCCGGAGGCGGATTCCTCCGCCGGAGCCCGCGCCTACCGGAAGCTCTACGGCCAGGTCGTCGACGTCGTGGCTTTCGCCCTGGCGCAGAAGAAGCACACGGCGGACCCGGAGCGCTGGGGTGTCCGCGCCGCCCATGAGACGGCCGAGGCGTTCGGCAGCGCCCGGCCCGGCCCGGCCGGCGGGACACGACCGGGCGATCCGTCCGGTGCGCAGCGACAGGGGAGCGGTTCAGCCGGCGGCAACGCCGCCCGTCCACCTGCCTCGGGCAGCCGCCCCGGCACGACGGACCCGGTGGTCGAGGTGTGGTCCGCGGACACGGAGGACGCGTTCGTGACCGGCGCTCTCGGGGCAGTGTGGACCGCGGTGCGGGAGAAGGGGCTGCATCATCCGGTCACGCTGGCCCTGATCGGCCGGCTCGCCTCCCACCGGGAGACGATGACCACGGTCCAGGCGGGCCAGTTCGACTTCCTGGAGGCGTGGTCCCGGCTGCCCGAATCCCACGAGCAGCCCGAGGCCACCCCCGGCCCGACCGGCTCCTCACGGGAGCTCCGGCACGACACGCCAGTACGTCCGTCCGACGACGCCGACCCGAGGCGATCCGTTGCGGGTCCCTGGTCGTCGCAGCAGTCGTCCTCGGGGGATGCCCGTGCTTCGGGACTGCGTGGACGTGAAGCGGAGGACGAGCCCGGATGGTTGCCGCAGGCATATGCGGATGGCACTCGTCTGCCGGTGCCTTCGGGACTGGCCGAGGTGCGGGCGGCTCTGGAGGGTAACGGTGTGCTGGTGGGGGAGGTCCGCGGGGATGGCGACTGTTTCTTCAACTCGGTCATCCTCACCATGGGGTTGCACACGCTTCCGTCGGAGCCGGTCAGGACTGCCACGGAACTGCGTGAGCGGCTCGCGGCCTATCTCGAGACACAACGCGGCGCAGCTCATGGCATATGGGCCAGGCTGAGGGAGACGTTGCCGGCGCTGGCGCCCGAGGGGCTGACACGTGAGCAGCAGTGGGATGATCTCGTCCATTTCGTGCGGACTCCCGGGGCGTGGGATGCGTCGTACGGTGATCTCATCCCGTACCTGATGACGCAGATGCACGACATGGGGATCCATGTCGTGCAGTGGAATCCGCTTCAAGAACCTCGCGTCTGGGGACGGTGGCTGTCCGAGGGCGATGTGCCGCCGAGAGACGGCCAGCGGTGGATCGCCTTGGTGCGTCTGAACACGGGGCCGGGTACCGAGCACTGGGCACCCACCCTGCGCGTCGGGGACTCTTATCCTGCCGGGACGACGGCGGCGATGTGGACGTCGGCGTCGCAGGCTCCCACTGCGAGCGGTTCCGGTGTCCGTGGTGGGGGGAGTGTTGTTGCCGGCCCGCCCCGTGATGCGCTTCCGGACCTCGGCGTGATCGAGCGGGATCCGGGCCGAGGGGCGAATGGGCTCGCTTCTGCGGGCGGTTCGGTTTTCGAGCCGTATGTCATCCCTGATGGCGAGAGAGTGTCAGACACGACCCGGGATCGGGTCGAGCTCCTCAACGCTTTCTACAAAGAATTTCCCGACATGATCGGACATCGCCCTTCCAGAGGAAGTGAGAGCACCAAGGGCAATGTGCACAAGAAGGTGTTGATCCTCAGTCATAACCTGGCGAAGCGCGGTATCGATCCGACGGACAAACACCTTATCGGCGCCTTCGAGCACTTCCGCGTAAAAACGGAGAAGAGAACGAAAGGTGATCTTCACAGAGTATTTCTTGTGGATCCGGTGAGATCGAAAAGGCTTTTGCAGGGGCCGGCGACGGCGTGGGACACGACGCGTTCAACGCGCGACCATGAATTGTACCAGTATCACGTCAAAAATCTCAGGAACCGTGGCCTCAAAGTACAACGGCTGAATCTCTCTTCGATCGTCGAGGTGATCCAGCAAGGCTTGTCGTGGGAGTTCAGGGGCGGTGACACGTCGCGGGTCTTCGTAACCATGTCCGAGACCAAGCAAATCGACCAATTGAATGAATTCGCTCGTTTGATGGGGCTCCGACCGGGGGTGGTTCCACCGTGCGTGCCAGGCCCGCGCAAGCTTAACGATCTTCGGGGGCGGGTGGGTGATTTCTTCTGGCACCTGCAGTACACGGGTGTTCCGGAGAGCCGCAACGAGCTTGTCACGTGGCTTACTGAGCATGGCTTTCATCTGACGCGGTATCAGGCTGGTGATGGTGTCGTCATGATGAGGCTGCCGGTGCCGGACGGTGCCCGTGATCCTGGTGGTGCGTCCGTCTACGACGTCCTCGACAGGACTTTCCCGGACTGGAGGTCGCTTCTGGAGTCGCAGGCGGGGCCGAGTGCGGTGGTTCCGGGTGTGGACCAGGAGGCTGCTGTGCCGCAGGTGGCTGCTTCGGGAAGTGTGCGTGGGAATGACCTTGGGGTGGCGGATGCGCCTGAACCCATGCTCGTGGACGCCGAGGGCGTGGAGGCTGCCGGCGCGGCTGGCGAGCCGGACGAGGGTCCCCGGGGTGGCGGGGCGGTAGACGACGGCGAGCGGGTCGCCAGGCGCGCACTCGCCGAGACGTTCCTGGAGAACATATCGTCTCCTGTGCCGCATGGCTGGACCGCTGACACCCTGGTGGACCTGTGGGACAGCGCCGACCGCCTCCTGGTCAATGAGGTCGCCAGGATCGCTCACGGATTGCGGAACCATCCGGAGGTGGAGTCGTACTTCGCGCTCGGGCTGTCCAGCAACCTCACGTTGGCGCAGATCGAAGTGGCGGTGCGGCAGAAGCTGGCCGAGAGGCTCCACCTGGATGTCCTGCGAGATGAAGCAGAGGCCCGGCTCCTGTGGGCGGCCGCTGCTCAGCACACTCGCGACAACGCCGACAGGGTGCTGGAACGGGCTGTGGCCGCGGTTCGCCACGGACGGAGGCGGACAGTCGCGTCTTCGGAAACGATCACCTCCGCAACACGTAGTCCGATGGTCGGCATGGCACTCACCCAGAGCGAGAGCACAGATGCTCTCAACCAGCAGCTCCTCACCGAGAACCTGGAGACACTGCTCAGGGGACGGGTACGTCGGCAAGCCGCACTCGACCCGACCGCCCGTCAGGACCAAGCGGATTTCGATGTGGCGCGGGTTCTGCGGGACCTCCGGCCGGATATGCAGCCGGGGCGGGCGGATGCGTTCGGCGGTGATCCGTTCGGGGTGCGACGGCCGAAACCGGCTCCTGAGTTCATGCGTCCTGGCGGGAAGCGGTATGACTTCTCCGCTCTCCGCGCTGATCAGCGAACGGAATTCTTTGCGCGACTCGACCTGAAACGACGTGTCGGGCCGACGGCGGCACAACTGGACGTGACCTCCCTTCCGCACCATCGGGACAGTGTTGTGGTCGGTGCGAGCGCGTCACGTTCCTCCGGGTTCGGAGTCAAGCGCCAGAAGGTGCCGAAGCTGCTTCACAGCATCTGGTACGGACCGCTGTTCGACGACGGCCCGCACGGGGCACGCACGGAATTCCGCGCCAACATCGCGGAGGCGGCCCGGCTCAATCCCGGATGGCGCATCGCCCACTGGACGGACGTCACACGGTCCGAAATCGACGAAGTCCGCGACTCCTTCGATCCGCGTACCGCCACGGAGCGGCAGTCGCAGATCAGGGACATGCTGGAGTGGGCGGAGGGAATCGAGAACCTCGTACTCGTCAACGAGGACGAGATCTACAACGCCGACACCCCGATGACGCTGCAGTCGCAGGTGCTCACCGAGCGCGCCCGGGGCGGCAAGTCACTCGCCGGCGCGAGTGACATGGCGCGGATCGAGCATCTGCGCCGTTTCGGCGGCGTCTACAGCGACGGAGACAACAAGATCTTCGACCTCTCGCAGGTGGTGCACCGGACCGCCCTGCGACCCGACGGATTCGCGCTGCTGCGCGCCGACCTGCCGGAGAACCCAGCCGATGGGGCGCATCGCGACTCACGTCCGATGAACAACGCCGCGATCGTCTCGGTCGCCGCAAACGCGGCCACCCAGCACTATCTCCGTCTGCTGGCCGAGAACTACCAGACGTCCCTGCCGGATCTGCTCCGGCGCGGCGCCAAGGGACTTCAGCAGCTCAGCGACGACCTCATCGGCCAGGAGGCCACGCCCTACCCGGCAGTGCACAAGCCCTCCCGAGAGGTCACGCACCGTACCGGCCCCAACGCCCTGTTGTTCACCCGTCTCGCCGCGGCACTCGGACATACCGATCCGGACGACCGCGAGGCCGGTGACAGGTTCCTGCTGGGATCCATTCCCCCGGATGCCATCAAGGTGGAGAGCCGTGGCAGTTGGAACGTCGGGTACACCGACGGAGCACGGGGCGTCAGCCACGAGCGACTGACCGCCGCTGTGCGGTCCATCGTCGTGGGCCTTCACGCAGAACTGCACAACCGCCCCGGGGGCCTCCTGCTGAAGACGATCGACGACACGGTGAGGTCCCTGGACCTGCCCGAGACGCAGCGGGTGCCGGTCTGGGGCGCGGCCCTCACGCTGTTCCACGAGTCGTTGGGCCGCAACACGGGGCAGGTCAGATGGATTGCCTCCGGCGTGGAGGTGAACCCGCCGCAAGAGGCGGTGTCGCAGGCCCGCAGCCTGTTCCCACAGGCCGAATACGTGCACTCCGGCTCCCACCGCGCCACGACGGCCGCCGGTCCAAGCACCCGGGACGGCACGGGAACAGGCGGGCCTGGTCGGCAGGGTGCACCCACGCCTCCGATGTCGACCGGCACCACCGGTGTCTCGTATCCGGCGGTCGACGCGGTCACCCGGAGGCGTTGGGAGCAGAGATTCGCACAGGCCCGGGAGAACCTGGCCGCTCTCGACGACCAACGGCGACAGGACCTCCTGCGAGATGCCGCACGGATCATGGCCAACCGTCACCAGGCGCCTCCGATCATCCGCGAGGGCCTACAGCCCGGGTCCCCCGGGGAGGCATACCGGGCACTTCACGACGACATCACAACCCTGATCGCCGACCACCTGCACCGCGAACCGGCCCCGCACCTCGCGACGGCGGAAAGGCCGGCCTGGGCGCTCTCCGAACAACTGCGCAAGGAATTCCGCACCCACGCCACGACAGGCGGCGCGGCAGGAAGCCACTCCGACCCGCAGCCGGTCTACACCGCCGAACCTCCGGCGCCGGACGCGCGGTCCGCGCTCTCGCCAGGCCCGTCGCAGGCACCGGAAGCGACGCGCCCCGGCCTTCCCGATGCAGCCGAAGAGCCGGGGGCGACCGCGTTCACCGGACAGGCCGACGCCGTCTTCGCCGCTCTTACCCTGCAAGGGACTTCCTCCGGCAACCAGCTCAGGCCGGGTAGCGGTTTTGAGCAAGCGACGGAGCCCGGGCCGGACCAGGACGACCGCGACACCTCTGCCTCTGTCGAACAGTCTGAGGAGTACGACGACCTCGGCCCTCTCTCGCCCGAGGAAGTGGAGGCCGGTTGGGCCTCCTTGCAGGACTACCTGGACCGAGCCCCGGGTGTCCTGGCCAAGCTTCCCGAGGAAGTCGCCGAGCGACTACTCGCCGACGCCCACACCCTCCTGTGGGGAGCCGGCGTCGAGCTTCCCCCACTTCCGGGCGGGACCGGCAAGGCTGACCCGAATCTCTTGGTCAAGGTCCGAGAGGCCGTCGCTCTGGCGACGCATGTGTCATCGCGACGGAAAGCGTTGGCGCTGGCGGTGGCAGCGCGCACGGCATTCGGCATCGCAGCCCTCCGAGCCACGGGTATCGCCGGTGCACCGAGAGGAGCCGGTCACACGTCGGGCGGTTCACAGCACGCCGGCGGCAACCCGATGGCCGGTCCTGTCCAAGGGACGAGTTCTCCTCAGGTGGGGCGGTCCGCAGAGGCTTACGATCCGTCGAGCGACCTGCCCGTCACCGAGACCGTGGTCGCAGGAACGCCCGGGGCAGGGACCCGCATCCGCCCCCGGGTCATGGGTGCGCGAGGGCCGCGACCGCGTACGGGCCCGGAGCCCCGGAACGTCGCCTCTTCGAACCCGACCGCGTCGGCTGCCGGCGCAGTAGGAACGGGCCCCAGCTCGCGAGACTGGCGTTGGCTGCAGCGATTCGACGCGGACACAGTGGCGATACTCGAACATATGCGCGCATACGAGGGGACTGCGCCGACACGGCGTGACGGAGCCGCGCAGAACACTCTTCCGCAGCCGGATGGCGGTGCAGCTTCCGGTGACCCGCACCCCGGGGCTATCGACCGGGAAACCCCGGGAGCGCGGGAAGAACCGATGACGACGCTGTCGGACGCGGCCGGCACGGCACCGAGCCCGCTCGCACCGGACTCCTCGGAAAGCGGGCCGGACAGGTCGACACATGAGCGGCAACAGGAGCCCGGCCCGTCCGCGCTCCACGTCGACTACGGCAAGATCGGCGGCGAGTTCGAGACCGACTGGCAGCTCACGATCCGTACTGTCGAGGACAGCAGGATTCTCGCCCACAATGATCACCTGAAGCTGACGGTGGAGTGGCTCAGTCCCGACAAGCCGGCATTCCTCGAAATCGTCGGCACACCGATCGCGTACCGGGGAGAGCCGGGTGGTGTTTCCGAGGAGGACTTCTGGCACTCGCTCGAGTACGTCATGCATACGCTACGGGGCGGCATGACGGTCAAGCGGCTGTTCGGCCCGTGGAACGGCTTCCGCCAGGAGCAGGATTCCGGTCTGTGGGTGGAAGAAGGCAAGGAGCTCACTCTCTCTCCGCAGTGGACCGTGGGAATGCACCCGTCCGAGCTGCTCGACTTCCTCGTGGACGATGTCAGGCCGATGTCCGAGCAGAGCACCGACACCGCCCACCTCGACGCGGAGATCGGCGCCGCCTTCGCGAGGGAGGTGGCGGCCCGCTTCTACGCCTCCGAACACCGCATACGAGTCCCCCACTCCGCACTGGCCTGGCAGCTCCTCGACGATGTCGAGTACCGGTCCCTGGCGGGCCTGCTCCATCTGGTGTTCACGCAGGCGATCACCGGCCTGCACTGGCGTGACGACGACCTGGCCGCCAACAGGTCGCCTGAACGGTGGTTCAAGAGCTACACCTTCGCTCTGTCCCGGCACGACCCGAGCACACTGGCGCGGGCGCTTTCCCCTCGCGCACGTGACTTCCTGAACCGCAATTCGGAGTACGTACTGCGGAAGTTCAGTGACCACGCGCGGCGCGCCCTGAGCGACCAGTACACGGGAGACCCGCTCGCTGCACCCTTCTCACCCGGGCTGACCGTCCGGGACTACCTGCAAAACTTCACCCAGCACGCTCCCCGTCGCCTGGCGAGGCAACAAGCCGTGATGCTCGCGACGTCGTTCGATGAACTCGACGGGGGGAAGGTGCTCGTCGAACTGCGTGATCTGCCGGATGCCGCCGGGATTTCGCAGGCTCGCGAGACCTACGACACCCTCAAACAGCGCGCACACGCCCGATACGAAGCGGCGGCCCGCAGGAAAGCTGGAGGATCCGCCCCTCGGCACACGGGATATTCGGGCGTTCTTGCCGATGCGGAACTCGCGGACACCGTCGAGCGGCTGGTGCGGAACACGGACGCGCTCAACACGCTTCGCCACCGACGGAATTTCCAGTACCAGCCGATCGAGCACGAAGCCGTCCAGCTCATGGTCCGCCGCGTGGTCCAGCTGGCCGGTGACGGGAACGAGCCCGGCGGCACCCTGGAATCAGCCGGGGAGGACCTCGTTCTCGTGTCCGCCGCGCTGCGAAAGCTCGATGACGACCTGTCGGACTTCGCCCACCGGTTCAACCTCGCCGACTTCACCGGTTCCTGGGAAGGCATCAGACAGCCGTGGGCCCAGGCCATGCGGGATGTCGCGAGCCTTCGAGAAGCGTTGGCCGACGAGCCGTCGAACTGGCCGCCGGAGGACGTGATGCGGAACTGGGTGGAGAGGTCCACGCTTCCCGGCTCCGAGTCGCGCTCCGATATCGAGATCATCGACGCGGCCGTGGCGCACGCACTCGACCTCCCGGACGACACAGCCGCCCTTCAGGACGTACTGGCCGAGGTCACCGCTTGGCGGGGGGACAACCGGGACAGCGAGCGTGGCCAAGCCGTCCAGCTGCTGGAGCGCCAGGTGCTCCACTTGCTCGGCGGCCCGGTCGACCAGTCGGGAAGCAACACGTCCCCTGAAGAAGGCAGCGCGGGGCAGCACCGCACGTGGACACCGGGGGCGGCCGGTACTCCGCGCCTCACCGACACGCCGACCGGCACCGGGGCCCTGCCCAGCCGGTATCCCGTGCTTTCCAGCGAGGTGATGGAGCTGTGGCAGCCCTACTTCCGCGGCGCGCGTCAGCGACTCGAGCGCCGAAGGGACGGCGGGTCACTGCGGCAGCAGGCCGCGTCGATCGTCGCTGAACACCACATGGTTCCTCCGACCGCGGCCGGAGGGTACTCGGCCGAAGCCGCGGACTACGAGGATCTTCACAACCGCGTCGTCGACGTGGTGGCCGCCGTCCTTGGAGAGAGTCAAGGCGAGCCCGATCCCCGAGCGCGCGCCGCCCGGTTCGCCCGTGACCTGGCGGCAGCGTTCGGCAGCGGTCGTCCCGCTTCAGGACGATGAGGCCCGGCCGAGTCCATAGCTGACGTCCCCCGCGCCAGCGGCCCAGTCACGTCATCACCGATGTCTCCCGGCCGGGTCCTGTACTGACCGGTGGCATTTGCTACACGTGTGTGTCGAAACATGTGTCCTTCGGCACACCTCTCGCCTCTCGCTCGCCTGCAATGATCGAGCAAACATGTGGTTGCCTTAAGTAATAACGTTGGAGTGGATATGGCCGAGAAGGACCAGTTCGACTTGACTAGCGCGGAGCCCCGGGCGTTCACGCCCGGGAGGAAGGGCTTGTTTGGATCGCCAGAAGCGACCCGGCTGAGGTCAACAGTGCAGACCCATGAGCGCCCGCGAGTCAACGGTTCGTCTGCTCCGCGGACGGTCTCAAGATGCTGCGCGAGCACCGGCAGGGCGCATCGGATCTGGTGGAACGCGACGGCGTGTTCTATCTGATCGCCACGTGCGAGGTGCCCGAGGCTGAAGAGTACGAGCCTGACGGGTTCATCGGCGTCGATCTCGGCATCGTCAACATCGCCACCACGTCCACCGGCTACCAGGCCGCCGGGCGCGACC
>NZ_JBSFLQ010000024.1:0-119520 GCF_053599115.1 Streptomyces sp. NPDC001020
ACAGTGCGGTCACGAGGGTGGTCATGTTCGTCGTCACAAACGGATCTTGACCACCCTCGCCTCATGCCCGCAGGCATTCGGAAAGACTCGTCTAGTACCGGCCGCTCAGATGATCGAGCAGGATGTCGTGGAGGAGACCGTTGGAGGCGGCCGCGTTGCCGCTGTGCGGGCCCGGGCGCCCGTCGAGGCCCGTGAAGGAGCCGCCCGCCTCGGTCACGATGATCGCGGGCGCCGCCATGTCCCACAGGGACAGCTCGGGCTCGGCGCAGATGTCGACCGAGCCCTCGGCGACCATCATGTACGGCCAGAAGTCGCCGTAGCCGCGGGTGCGCCACACGGCGCGCGTCAGGTCGAGGAAGCCACTGAGTCGGCCCTGCTCCTCCCAGCCGGAGAGGGAGGAGTACGCGAAGGACGCGTCCGACAGCTGCGAGACGTGCGAGACGTGCAGCCGGGACGCCGAGGACAGGCTGCGGCCGGTAAACGCGCCATGGCCCTGGGCGGCCCACCAGCGGCGGCCCAACGCGGGCGCGGAGACGAGGCCGACGACGGGCTGGAAGCCCCCCTCACCCGCCTCCATCAGGGAGATCAGCGTGGCCCACACCGGCACACCGCGTACGTAGTTCTTGGTGCCGTCGATCGGGTCGATCACCCAGCGGCGCGGACCCGTGCCCTCGATGCCGTACTCCTCCCCGAGGATCGCGTCGCGCGGCCGGGCGCGCTGCAGCTGGCCGCGGATCAGCTCCTCGGCGGCCTTGTCGGCCTCGCTCACCGGCGTCATGTCCGGTTTGGTCTCGACCTTGAGGTCGAGGGCCTTGAACCGGTCCATGGTCGCGGCGTCGGCCGCGTCCGCGAGCACATGGGCGAGACGCAGGTCATCGAGATAGTCGGGCATGACCGAACGGTATCCGTCTCCTGGCGCAGACGGCCACACGACCGGGGGGATCTTCACGGTCGAGTGATCAGCAGCCGTCGTGCGATCACGGGGTGCGGTGACCGGCGCGCGCCCCCGGGCGCCGCCGAGAACCCTTGACAGTGCTCGTACACGAGTCAAATCTGTGCGTCAGAGCCGCCGGCCCCGAGGGAGGCGATGATGCCTGCAGCGCGGGAATCCCTACTGGACGCCGCCTACAGCGCGCTCGAGCGCCGCCCGTGGTCCGCTGTACGCATGGTGGACGTGGCCGCCGTGGCTGCTGTCTCCCGGCAGACGCTGTACAACGAGTTCGGCAGCAAGGAGGGGCTCGGCCGGGCCCTGGTGCGCCGGGAGGCCGACGGCTACCTCGCCGGTGTGGAGCGCGCGCTCGCCGCCCCCGTGAACGCCCGCGAGCGGCTGGCCGCGGCCGCCGAATGGACCGCCTCGACAGCGCGTGGCAACGCTCTGGTCCGTGCCATGCTCACCGGCTGCTGGAGCGAACAGCTACCGTCGCCCTCACTCGCGGCCGTGCCGTCCACCACCGCGGTGCCCGCGCAGCGCCGGGCCGACGGCCCGCTGCCGTCCCCGGCGGACCTCGTGGCCCAGGTCCGTGATCGCGCCGTCGCCGCGGTGGCCGGGCCCGGGATGAGCAAGGCGGACGTCGCCGAGCTGGCTCGGTCGTGTGAGCTGGTCGTCCGGCTCTCGGTGTCCTGCGTCTCGGCTCCGCCGGGGGAGGGCGGTGTCGCGGAGCTGGTGCGTCATGCGCTGCCGCGGCGGCTTCGGTGAAAGGCGCGCCTGCCGGGGCGCCGGGCGATGCGGGTGCCAGGGTGCGGCTGCCCGTGCGCGCAAGTGTTGCGCAGGCGTATGGGCACTGCCTCGCCACCCCCGAAGGGGCGCACCCCGTTCATTGTGCCGATCCCGAGAGTTGCAGGCCGATCACGCCCATGATCACCAGACTGATCGAGACGATCTTCAGCGTGGAGACCAGGTCACCGAGGAAGACCATGCCGTAGATCGCTGTCCCGGCGGCGCCGATGCCCGTCCACACCGCGTACGCCGGGCCCACGTCGAGCCTCCTCAGGGAGAGGGTCAGCAGTCCGAAGCTGCCGAGGGCGAAGCAGCAGAACGCGACCGTGGGCCACAGCCTGGTGAAACCGTGCGAGAGCTTGAGGCAGACGGCGAATCCGGTCTCGAGAAGCCCGGCCACGATGACCAGCAGCCACGCCATGTCTTGTCCTCCCGAGTCCCCACGTCGACTGCCCCGCCTGGTCAAATCCGGCCCGGTAAGCATTCTCCTGCCGTCCACGGGCCCAAACAACGCGGAGGTCAGTCCCCTTCCTTCCGCTCGCGGGTGGCCAGCAGTCGGCGCAGTGAGTAAAGCCGTGCGGGATCCGCGTGCCCCTCGGTCACCCATGCGTCCAGCGCGCAGTCCGGTTCGTCGTGGCTGCACGCCCGAGGACAGCCTTCGGTGCCGGGCTCCAGGTCCGGGAAGGCGTGGATCACCCGCGAGGGGTCGATGTGCGCGAGGCCGAAGGACCGTACGCCCGGGGTGTCGACCACCCAGCCTTCCGCTTCCCACAACGGCAGCGCGAGCGCCGAGGTCGTGGTGTGCCTGCCCCGGCCGGTCACCGCGTTCACCTGACCAGTCGTACGCCGCCGGTCCTCCGGCACCAATGCGTTGACCAGGGTCGTCTTGCCCACGCCGGAGTGTCCGACGAACGCCGTGACCTTGCCGTCCAGATGCTCACGCACCTGGTCCGCCGCGTTCCCGCTCTCCAGTTCCTCGCGGCTGGTGACGATGTACGGGATGTCCAGGGCGCCGTAGAGCTCAAGGAGCTTGTCGGGCGGAGCGAGGTCCGACTTGGTCATCACCAGCAACGGTTCGAGGCCGCCGTCGTAGGCCGCGACCAGACAGCGGTCGATCAGGCGCGGGCGCGGCTCGGGGTCGGCGAGGGCGGTGACGATGGCGAGCTGGTCGGCGTTGGCGACGACCACGCGCTCGTAGGGATCGTCGTCGTCGGCGGTGCGGCGCAGGACGGATGCGCGCTCCTGGATGCGGACGATGCGGGCGAGAGTGTCCTTCGTGCCGGACAGATCGCCGACGAGAGCGACGCGGTCGCCGACCACCGCGGCTTTGCGGCCCAGCTCGCGGGCTTTCATCGCCACGACCGTACGGTCGTCGACGAGGCAGGTCAGCCGGCCGCGGTCGACGGTGAGGACCATGCCCTCGGCCGCGTCTTCGTGCTTGGGTCGGATGTTCGTCCGTGGCCGGTTGCCCTTGCGGTTCGGGCGGGTCCGGATGTCGTCCTCGTCGGTGTGCTTGCCGTAGCGGCGCATGATCTTGAGTCCGCCCGTCAGTTCCCGAGCATCCCGGTCCACAGGTCGGGAAAGTCCGGCAGTGTCTTGGCCGTCGTCGCCACGTTCTCGATCCGCACACCCTCGACCACCAGGCCGATGACCGCGCCCGCGGTGGCCATGCGGTGGTCGTCGTACGTGTGGAAGACCCCGCCGTGCAGGGGGCGTGGGTGGATGCGCAGGCCGTCGGCGGTCTCCGTGACGTCGCCGCCCAGCTCGTTGATCTCCTTGGTGAGCGCGGCCAGGCGGTCCGTCTCGTGCAGTCGCAGATGGGCCACACCACGCAGGGTGGAGGGGGAGTCGGCGAGGGCCGCGACCGCCGCGATGCCCGGCGTCAGCTCGCCGACTTCGCTCAGGTCCACGTCGATGCCGTGGATGGCACCCGAACCGGTGAACTCGAGGCCGCGTTCGGTCAGGGCGCAGGAACCGCCCATCTCGGTGAAGATCTCGCGCAGCCGGTCGCCGGGCTGGGTCGTGTGCGTCGGCCAGTCGGGGATCACGACCGTGCCGCCGGTGACCAGGGCGGCCGCGAGGAACGGCTGGGCGTTGGAGAGATCGGGCTCGATGGTGAGGTCACGGCCGAGCAGGGCACCCGGAGTGACCCGCCAGACGTCGGGCTCGCCGCCCGACTCCGGGGTGTCCACCTGGGCACCGACCGCGCGCAGCATGTCGACGGTCATCCGGATGTGCGGCAGGGAAGGCAGGGTCGAGCCGGTGTGGCGGACCTCGACGCCCTGGTTGAAGCGCGGGGCGGACAGCAGCAGGGCGCTCACGAACTGGGAGGACGAGGACGCGTCGACCGACACCCGGCCGCCGTCCAGCGCGCCGCCGCCGTGCACGGTCAGCGGGAGCGCGCCGCGGCCGTCGTCGTCGATACGGGCCCCGAGGACGCGCAGGGCGTCGATCACGCCGTTCAGGGGGCGCTCGTAGGAGCGGGCGTCGCCGTCGAAGCGGATCGGGCCGTCGGCGAGCGCGGCCACCGGGGGCAGGAAGCGCATCACGGTGCCGGCGTTGCCGACATCGACCGTGGCCGGACCCTGCAGCGCGGCCGGGATCACGCGCCAGGTCTCGCCGGAGCCGTCCGGCCCCCCTGCGACGGAGGAACTGGATGTCACCGTCTCCTCGATGCCGACGCCCATCGCGCGCAGGGCGGCGGCCATCAGCAGGGTGTCGCGGGAGCGCAGAGGGCGGCGCAGCCAGCCGGGCTCGGAGGCCAGGGCCGCGAGGACGAGGGCACGGTTGGTGACCGACTTGGACCCCGGCACGTGGACTGTCGCGTCGACGGCTCCGCTCGCGTGCGGGGCGGGCCAGAGGGCGGTGTGTGCGGGGTTTACGGTCATGCGCTCCACTTTAGTGGCTGCACCGGCGCGGAATTCTTGATCGAAAGTGCCGGGACGCCGGCGAAACGCCTGCCTGGTGACCGGGTGGATGGTGTGCACACCGGTGGACACGCATGGTCACGCAGGGCACCGGCTCGTCAGAGCCGCAGCAGCCACCGTCCGCCCCCCATCAAAGAGCACAGCGACACCGTGTGGAACAGGAAGAGCCAGAGGGCGGCCGGTACATGGGTCAGCCGCGACAACTGGTCCGCGTCCGATTCCCCGGCACCTTCGCGCGCCCGCTTGGCCTGCAGTTCGAAGGCCGGTCGTACGCCTCCGATCAGCAGGAACCACACGACCGCGTAGGCGAACGCCGCCTGCACCTGCGGGCCCGTCAGCCATGACACGAGCAGGAACGTGCCGCCGGTGAGTACGACCGTCAGTGCCCCGTACGCGTTGCGGATCATCGCCAGCATCGTCACGAGCAGCGCCGTGGCCAGCCACAGCAGCAGGGTGATGTGCCCGGCGGCGAGCAGTGCCGCGCCACCGAGCCCGAGGAGCGGGGGAGCGGTGTAGCCGGCGGCGGCCGTGAGGATCATGCCGAGGCCGTATGGCTTACCACGGCTGACGGTGAGGCCGCTGGTGTCGGAGTGCAGCTGGATACCGGTGAGAGTACGGCCGGTGAGCAGCGCCACCAGCCCATGACCGCCCTCGTGCGCGATGGTGATGGCGTTGCGCGCTATCCGCCACACGCCGCGCGGCACGACCACGGCGAGCGCGGCGACCACGGTGGCGATCACCACCCACCGGTCGGGGTCGGGCTGGCTTGCGAAAACCGAGTCCCAGAGGTCGGGCAGCGAGGTCGAGGCGAGGCTGTCCATCTGTGGCGTGACTCCTGGGATCTGTCGCGTTGGATCTGGCAGTGTGGCACGTATGTGCGGACGGTATGCAGCTAGTCGCAGGCCCGAGGATCTCGCAGCAATCTTTGAGGTCGAGAGGGCGGTCCCCCCGGAGGAGAGCCTGGCGCCCGACTACAACGTGGCCCCGACCAAGGAGGTCTACGCGGTCCTGGACCGTCCTGTGAAAGACGCGGAGGACAAACGGCCGGTTCGCCAGCTGCGCAGGCTGAAGTGGGGACTCGTCCCGTCCTGGGCGAAGTCACCCGAGGGCGGCGCCCGGATGATCAACGCACGTGCGGAGACGGTGCACGAGAAGCCGTCCTACCGCCGCCCCTTCGTCGCCCGGCGGTGCATCCTCCCCGCGGACGGCTACTACGAGTGGGTCACCGGGAAGCAGGAGCGCGACCTGGAAGCCGAGGGAAGGAAGAAGCGGCCGCGCAAGCAGCCGTACTTCGTACTGCCCGCCGACGGCTCGGTCTTCGCCATGGCAGGCCTGTACGAGTTCTGGCGCGACCGGACGCTTCCGGACGACCACCCGCAGGCCTGGTGGGCGACCTGCTCGGTGATCACGACGGAGGCGGAGACGACCCCACTGGCCGTGGCCCCGGCCGAGGGCCCGCGCACCCTGTTCGACATCCACCCCCGTATGCCCCTGATGCTCACCCCGGACCGTTGGGACGCCTGGCTCGACCCTGCCAACACGGACCCGGACGCCCTGCGCGACCTGCTCGCCCCGCCCCCCGCCGGACTGATGCGCGCGTACGCGGTCTCCACCGTGGTCAGCAGCGTCCGCAACAACGGCCCGGAGTTGCTGAAGGAGCTGGACGGCCCCGAAGAGGGCACACTCTTCTGACGTGACGGTTGTGACAGAAAGCATCGAGACCGACGCCGGTATTGCCCGGATCACCTGGCACCGGGCGGCACGGGCGAGGCTCGTGCTCGCCCTCGGCCACGGCGCCGGCGGCGGTGTCGAGGCGCGCGACCTCCAGGCGCTGGCCCGGGAGCTGCCCGCGCACGGCGTGAGCGTCGCGCTCGTCGAGCAGCCCTGGCGCGTGGCGGGCAAGAAGGTGGCATCGGCGCCGAAGACGCTGGACGCGGGCTGGCGCGGGCTGTGGCCCGCCCTCGGCAGGCCGGGGCAGCCCGTGATCGCCGGCGGGCGCAGCGCCGGGGCCCGGGTCGCCTGCCGCACCGCCGGCGAGCTTGGCGCGGCCGCGGTGCTCGCACTCGGGTTCCCCCTCCACCCGCCGGGCCGGCCCGAGAAGTCCCGGGCCGAGGAGCTGCTCGGCGCCGGTGTGCCCACGCTCGTCGTCCAGGGCGGCAAGGACCCGTTCGGAAGGCCGGAGGAGTTTCCCACCGGTACGTTCCAGATCGTCGAGGTGCCCTACGGCGATCACGGCTTCGCGGTGCCGAAACGGGCGGACATCACCCAGGAACAGGCTCTGGAGATCATCACCGATGCCGTAGTGAAGTGGACGGCGTCACTCGGGTGACGCCCGGGAATGTTGCGGGGCGGGCCGATGTTGTGGGCATCAGACAGCCCTTCCGGGCTGCACCGTACGTACGAGAGGAAGTCCGCCGCATGGGTTCCACCAGCTGCCCTCCCGTCACCCATAGCCCTTCCGCCGACGCGCTGCGCGAGGCGCCTCGCGACTCCCGTCGCGGCAGCGCTGACCTGGACTGGACGGTGCTGCACGCGACGAAGACAGCTCCTATTCGGGCGGCGGCGGGCAAGGATGTTCGTCTATCCTCCGATTCCAGTGGGACCGCATTCGGTCCTGCCACGTCGCTGGAGGAGGTGGGTCCGGTCACTGGGACCGACGCAGGGACCGAACACGGCCAGGCGGAACAGCCCGAGAGCCGAGGCACGGGTATGGAATCGTCCGCGGCGCGCAGCGCGCGCTTCGAGCGGGACGCGCTCGAATTCCTCGACCAGATGTACTCCGCCGCCCTGCGGATGACACGCAACCCGGCCGACGCCGAGGACCTGGTGCAGGAGATGTACGCGAAGGCGTACGCCTCCTTCCACCAGTTCCGCGAGGGCACCAACCTCAAGGCGTGGCTGTACCGGATCCTCACCAACACTTTCATCAACTCCTACCGCAAGAAGCAGCGCGAACCGCAGCGCAGCGCGGCCGAGGAGATCGAGGACTGGCAGCTCGCGCGCGCCGAGTCGCACATGTCGACCGGTCTGCGATCCGCCGAGTCGCAGGCGCTCGACCACCTGCCCGACTCGGACGTCAAGGAGGCGCTGCAGGCGATCCCCGAGGAATTCCGCATCGCCGTCTATCTCGCGGACGTGGAGGGCTTTGCGTACAAGGAGATCGCGGACATCATGGGGACACCCATCGGTACGGTGATGTCCCGGCTGCACCGGGGCCGCCGTCAACTGCGCGGCATGCTCGAGGACTACGCCCGAGAGCGTGGACTGGTCCCGGCCGGAGCCGGCAAGTCGAACGAAGCGAAAGGCTCGGGCTCATGAGCTGCGGAGAGTCGCACGAGACGGACTGCGGTGAGGTCCTCGACCACCTCTATGAGTTCCTCGACAGCGAGATGCCGGACATCGACCGCACCAAGATCCAGCACCACTTCGAGGAATGCTCGCCGTGCCTGGAGAAGTACGGCCTGGAGCAGGCCGTGAAGAAGCTGGTCAAGCGGTGCTGCGGCCATGACGACGTGCCGAGCGACCTCCGGGCGAAGGTCATGGGCCGTATCGAGCTGATCCGCTCGGGCGAGACGGTGCCCGAGCACGACGTGACGGCGACACCGCAGGAGTCCTGAACTCCCGTCCCGCGTAAGCATGGTGGCGAACCCGGTGGCTGGTCACCCGAACGTGCGAATGCACGTGTCGTAGGCCGGCGGGATCCTCCACTGCCGCTCCCGTGCGCCGCCCACCTCTCCCAGGGCTGTCCCGTAGTAAGAGGCATGACCGTGCCCGCCAGGTCCGGGTCGGGCAGGAGCCGTGGGGGAGTGCGTGATGGGGCCTCGGCATGGGTACGCGTGTACATCGGCGTGGCGCAGCACTCACGCACTCCAGATCGCACGGAAGCCCTGTCGATCGACAGCAACTCACAACCCCTACCGGGAACAGCCGGTCAGCGCCAGAATCGTCCTGCCGGCAACGGGGTAACCGATGGGTAATGAGCGCCCGTCCGGCCCCACGTGGTTGGATGCGAGGAGAGGGGTGGGGGCACAGCTCGGCCCATGGCCCCGCAGGCATCAAGGGACCGGCAGGCGGGAAACGCAAGGGACTGGCAGGCGGGAATCGTGAGGATCTTCGGGAAAGGACGGCACCGGCCCTCCGCCTCCTGGCGGCAGGCCACCGACCGCGCGTTCACACTGATCGGTGACGGCCGGTACGAGGACGCGGGAGCGCTGCTGACCCGCGCCGCGGACCTGGAGCCCTGGCTGTCGGAGTCCTGGTTCAACCTCGCCCTGCTGCACAAGTTCCGCCACGACTGGGAGCAGGCCCGCGCCGCAGGACTGCGCGCCGTTGCCCTGCTCGACCGGGAGACCGGGGCGCCCGACTGGTGGAACGTCGGCATCGCCGCCACCGCCCTGCAGGACTGGCCGCTGGCCCGCCGCGCCTGGCAGGCGTACGGCCTCAGGGTCCCGGGCGGCACCACCGTCTCCGGCGAGCCGACCAGGATGGAACTGGGCAGCGCGGCCGTACGACTGTCGCCGGAGGGCGAGGCCGAGGTCGTCTGGGGGCGCAGGCTGGACCCCGCCCGTATCGAGGTGCTCTCCATTCCGCTGCCGTCCTCCGGGCGCCGCTGGGGCGAGGTCGTGCTGCACGACGGCGTGCCGCACGGTGAGCGCACGACGGCCGCCGGGCACGCGTATCCCGTCTTCGACGAGATCGAGCTGTGGGCGCCCTCGCCGGTGCCCACCTGGGTCGTGCTGCTGGAGGCCGCGTCCGAGGACGACCGGGACGCGCTGGAGCAACTGGCCGCCGACGCCGGTTTCGCCGCCGAGGACTGGTCCTCGTCAGTGCGGCTGCTGTGCCGTATGTGCTCCGAGTCCCGGATGCCGTCCGATGAGGGCGACGGCGAGCACCTGGACCCGCACGACCACAGCGAGCCCGGGCATCCGGGACCGCTGGGACACCGCAAGGACGGGCAACTGTGGGTGCCCGAACGGGAGTGCGGTATCGCGGCCCCCGCCTCGCTGGTGCGCGGACTGCTCGACGGCTGGGTGGCGGACAGCCCGGACTCCCGGGACTGGCGGGACCTCGAAGAGGTCTGCTGACCCCGGGACCAGCCCGGACCACCTCGGGGATTCCGGGGAAGGCACGCGGCCGCGCCCCGTAGGCTGTACTCACAGGTTCTCTCAGAGGTTGCAGGAAGGCGTACGTCGGTCATGGCGCAGCAGGACACCGATCAGCAGCACGCGGGCGTGCTCCCCGTGGACGACGAAGGCTTCGTCATCGACACCGAGGACTGCGAGGAGCGTGAGGCGGTCTGGCGCGAGCGCGGGACGTCGCGGCCGATCACAGTCGTCGGGAATCCGGTGCTGCACAAGGAGTGCAAGGACGTCACCGAGTTCGGCGAGGAGCTTCAGCAGCTGGTCGCGGACATGTTCGCCAGCCAGCGCACCGCCGAGGGCGTGGGCCTCGCCGCCAACCAGATCGGCGTCGACCTGAAGGTCTTCGTCTACGACTGCATGGACGACGAGGGCGTGCGGCACGTGGGTGTCGTCTGCAACCCCCGACTCGTCGACCTGCCTGCCGACCGGCGCCGCCTGGACGACAGCAACGAGGGATGCCTGTCCGTACCGACCGCGTACGCGCCGCTCGCCCGCCCCGACTACGCCGAGGTCACCGGGCAGGACGAGAAGGGCAACCCGATCAAGGTGCGCGGCACCGGCTACTTCGCCCGGTGCCTGCAGCACGAGACGGACCACCTGTACGGCTACCTCTACATCGACCGGCTCTCCAAGCGCGAACGCAAGGACGCGCTGCGGCAGATGGCCGAGAACGAGCCCCGCTACCCCGTGGTGGCCAACGACTGAGCCATCCGCCGGACGGCCCGCGGCGAACCTCCGCGCGGTCGCTGAACGGCCTTGGAGATAACGAGAGTTGGGGCGAGCAAGCCCTGGATGACGGCGCCCGGCCGGGTTTCCCACCCGGCCGGGCGCCGTTCTGTCGCTCATATGTGCGACACATCTCCGGTGCTTGTGCGCATCACTGATCTCTCATCCGTCGCAGGGGGCATTCGCGGCTCCACTGGGGTAGTGAATGTGCAAATCCATTCCCGTGGCGCTCAGTTGTAGGGCTGAATGGAAAGCACGGGGATGCTCAACGGCGCGCGCCCGGCACGGCAGGGGGGCGTGACGCCATCGGCGGCTGAGAGGGGTTTGTTCCGTGCCAGCTTTCCCGCACAGCACTTCATCGACGACGACCGTGGTCGCGGTCCCACCGGCACTGTCCCTGCCGGTGATCGAGACCGGGTTTCCTCGGCAACTGCACCCGTATTGGCCCCGCTTGCAGGAGAAGACGCGCTCCTGGTTGCTGGAAAAGCGGCTCATGCCGGCGGACAAGGTCGAAGAGCACGCCGACGGGCTCTGCTACACCGACCTCATGGCGGGCTACTACATCGGGGCACCGGAGGAGGTCCTGCAGGCGATAGCCGACTACAGCGCGTGGTTCTTCGTCTGGGACGACCGCCACGACCGCGACATCGTACACCGTCGGCCGACCGCCTGGCAGACACTCAGGCTCCAACTGCATACGGCTCTGGGCTCCCCGGGGCACCACCTGTACCACCCTGATCCCCTGGTCGCGGGGTTCGCGGACAGTGTGGTGCGGCTGTACACGTTTCTCGGCCCCAAGTGGAACGCGCGCTTCGCCCGGCACTTCCACGCGGTGATCGAGGCGTACGACCGGGAGTTCCGCAACCGCACCATGGGCGTGGTCCCGACGGTCGACGCCTACCTCGAACTACGGCGGCTCACCTTCGCGCACCGGATCTGGACCGATCTGCTGGAGCCGAGCGCGCGGTGCGAACTGCCCGACGCGGTGCGGAAACACCCGGCGTACCGGCGGGCGGCACTACTGAGCCAGGAATTCGCCGCCTGGTACAACGATCTGTGCTCGCTCCCCAAGGAGATCGCAGGAGACGAGGTTCACAATCTCGGAATAAGCCTCATTCATCACCAGGGGCTGACCATCGAAGAGGCCATCAAGGAAGTACGGCGACGGATCGAGGAATGCATATCCGAATTCCTTGTCGCTGAAAAGGAGGTGCTGCAGTTCGCCGACACTCTTGCGGATGGAACTCTGCGGGGCAAGGAACTGAGCTTCGCCGTGAAGGCGATCGTCGCAAATATGCGGAACTGGTTCAGTGCCGTGTACTGGTTCCACCACGAGTCCGGCCGGTACATGGTCGACAGCTGGGATGACCGCTCGACACCGCCATATGTCAACAACGAAGCGGTAGGTGAGAAATGACCCTCGAATCCTCTCCCCATCTCCCGGCAGCCGTACCCGCTTGCGGAGCGCTTCCCGGCCCTGGAGACCCGGCGGGGTCGCGCGTTCCACCGCTCGCCGGTGGTGGCATACCCCTCCTCGGGCATGGCTGGAAACTGGCCCGCGACCCGCTGGGCCTGCTGTGCCGACTGCGGGACCACGGTGACGTCGTACGGCTGAGGCTCGGCCCGAAGACGGTGTACGCGGTCACCACTCCGGACCTGACCGGAGCCCTCGCGCTCAGCACCGACTACCAGATCGGCGGCGCGCTGTGGGAGTCCCTCGAAGGTCTGCTCGGCAAGCAGGGAGTGGCCACCACGAACGGGCCGCTGCACCGGCGTCAGCGGCGGGCGATCCAACCCGCCTTCCGGCGGGAGGCCATCCCCGCCTACGGGCCGATCATGGAGGAGGAGGCGTACGCGCTGGTGGACCGCTGGGGGTCCCGCCAGGCCATCGACGTCACCGCCGAGTCATTCCGTGTGGCCGTCCGTGTCGTCGCCCGCTGTCTGATGCGCGGCAGCTACATGGACGAGCGGTCCGACCGGATATGCGCCGCGCTCGCCACGCTCTTCAGCAGCATGTACCAGCGCATGGTCCTGCCGCTCGGACCGCTGTACCGCCTGCCGCTTCCGGCCAACCGCGAATTCAACCGGGCATTGGCCGATTTGCATCTCCTGGTCGATGAGATCATCGCCGCCCGCCGGGCGTCGGGCCAAAAGCCGGACGATTTGCTGACGGCTTTGCTGGAGGCGAAGGACGAGAACGGCGAGCCCATTGGGGAACAAGAGATTCACGATCAGGTCGTCGCGATAGTCACCGCCGGCAGCGAAACAGTGGGATCCATGGTGATGTCGCTCCTGCAGGTCCTCACCGACCACCCCGAGCATACGGACAAGATCCGCGACGAGGTGAAAACCGTCGTGGGTGACCGGCCGGTCTCATTCGACGATGTCCGAAAATTGACGCACACCGTGAATGTCATAGTGGAAGCAATGCGTTTGCGTCCCGCTGTATGGATATTGACGCGGCGGGCGGTGACCGATGCCGAACTCGGCGGGTACCGCATCCCGGCCGGGGCAGACGTCGTGTACAGCCCGTACGCGATCCAGCGCGACCCCCGGTCGTACGACCGGCACACGAAGTTTGACCCTGACCGCTGGCTCCCGGAGCGCTCCAAGGATGTCCCCAAGCACGCGATGAGCCCGTTCGGCGTGGGCAACCGGAAGTGCCCGGGCGACCACTTCTCGATGGCCGAACTCACGCTCGTCACGGCGGTGGTGGCGTCCTCCTTCCGTTTCGAGCAGGCGCCCGGGTCCGACGACCGGCCCCGCATCGGCATCACGCTCCGCCCGCGCCGACTGCGATTGCGGGCCGTACCCCGGTGACCTGGCACGGGCGCACGTTCAGGGGCCTGCGAGCCCCTGAACGTGCGCCGGTGATCAGAAGTCCTCGTCCAGGTCGACGGTGCCCTCCACCGCGACCTGGTACGCCGACGGGCGCCGCTCGAAGAAGTTGGTCAGCTCCTGAACCCCCTGAAGCTCCATGAAGGAGAAGGGATTCTCGGAGCCGTACACCGGGGCGAAGCCGAGGCGCGTCAGGCGCTGGTCGGCGACGCACTCCAGGTACTGCCGCATCGAGTCGGTGTTCATGCCGGGAAGGCCGTCACCACACAGGTCGCGCGCGAACTGCAACTCGGCCTCGACGGCCTCCCGGAGCATGTCCGTCACCTGCTGCCGCAGCTCGTCGTCGAAGAGCTCCGGCTCCTCCTTGCGGACGGTGTCCACGACGTCGAAGGCGAAGCTCATGTGCATCGTCTCGTCACGGAACACCCAGTTGGTGCCGGTGGCGAGGCCGTGCAGCAGGCCCCGGCTGCGGAACCAGTAGACGTACGCGAAGGCACCGTAGAAGAAGAGCCCTTCGATGCATGCGGCGAAGCAGATGAGGTTGAGGAGGAAGCGGCGGCGGTCGGCCTTGGTCTCCAGCCGGTCCATCCGCTCCACGGAGTCCATCCATCGGAAGCAGAACTGTGCCTTCTCACGGATGGAAGGGATGTTCTCGATCGCCGCGAAGGCGGCGGCCCGCTCGTCCGGGTCGGGCAGATAGGTGTCCAGCAGCGTCAGATAGAACTGGACGTGGACTGCCTCCTCGAAGAGCTGCCGCGAGAGATACAGCCGCGCCTCGGGGGAGTTGATGTGCTTGTAGAGGGTCAGCACGAGGTTGTTCGCCACGATCGAGTCGCCCGTTGCGAAGAACGCGACCAGTCGGCCGATCAGGTGCTGTTCACCGGGCGAGAGCTTCGCGAGGTCGGCGACGTCCGAGTGGAGGTCGACCTCCTCCACGGTCCAGGTGTTCTTGATGGCGTCCCGGTAGCGCTCGTAGAAGTCGGGGTAGCGCATCGGGCGGAGCGTCAGCTCGAAGCCGGGGTCGAGCAGGTGGGCGTTACGCATCATTTCTGTCGGCGCGAAGCGCCGTCCTCCAGGAGTGGTGGTCGGGTGGCGGGCGGGGATTACTGGCAGGCCTCGCAGGATTCTGGGTTCTCCAGGGAGCAGGCGACGGCCTCCGGGTCGGCCACCTGTTGCACGGGGATCGTCGCGCGCGCGGCGCGGGCGATGCGGGTCGCCGGGCGCGAGCGCAGGTAGTACGTCGTCTTCAGGCCCTGCTTCCAGGCGTAGGCGTACATCGAGGAGAGCTTGCCGATGGTCGGCGTCTCCATGAACAGGTTCAGGGACTGCGCCTGGTCCAGGAACGGGGTGCGGGCGGCGGCCATGTCGATCAGGCCGCGCTGCGAGATCTCCCACGCCGTGCGGTACAGAGTCCGTACGTCCTCGGGGATCCAGGCGAAGTCCTGCACCGACCCGTTGGCGTCGCGTAGCGCCTCACGGGTACGGGCGTCCCAGACGCCGAGGTCCTTAAGGTCCTGCACCAGGTACGAGTTGACCTGGAGGAACTCGCCGGAGAGGGTCTCGCGCTTGAACAGGTTGGAGACCTGCGGCTCGATGCACTCGTAGGCGCCTGCGATCGACGCGATGGTCGCGGTCGGCGCGATGGCCAGCAGCAGCGAGTTGCGCATGCCGACGGCGGCGATGCGTTCCCTGAGCGCCGCCCAGCGCTCCGGCCAGGCCGGCTCGACGCCGTAGTGGTCGGGGTGCAGCACACCACGGGCGGTACGGGTCTTCTCCCAGGCCGGAAGCGGGCCGCTGCGCTCGGCGAGGTCGGCGGACGCCTCGTACGCGGCGAGCATGATGCGCTCGGCGACACGGGTGGACAGGGCCTTGGCCTGAGGCGAGTCGAAGGGCAGGCGCAGCTTGAAGAAGACATCCTGGAGCCCCATGGCACCGAGGCCGACGGGGCGCCACTTGGCGTTGGAGCGGCCCGCCTGCTCGGTCGGGTAGAAGTTGATGTCGACGACCCGGTCGAGGAAGGTGACGGCGGTGCGCACGGCGGCGTCCAGCCGCTCCCAGTCGAGGTCACCCGTCGCGGTGTCGACGAACGCGCCCAGATTGACGGACCCCAGGTTGCAGACGGCCGTCTCCCCGTCGTCCGTGACCTCCAGGATCTCCGTGCAGAGGTTGGAGGAGTGGATGACATGGCCCGGCTCGGCCGTCTGGTTGGCGGTGCGGTTGGCGGCGTCCTTGAACGTCATCCAGCCGTTGCCGGTCTGCGCCAGGGTGCGCATCATCCGGCCGTACAGATCACGGGCGGGCAGGGTCTTCTTGGCCAGGCCCTTCGCTTCGGCCGCGCGGTAGGCGGCGTCGAACTCCTCGCCCCACAGGTCAACCAACTCGGGTACGTCGGAGGGCGAGAACAGCGACCACTGCTGGTCGGTGTCGACCCGGCGCATGAACTCGTCCGGGATCCAGTGCGCGAGGTTGAGGTTGTGGGTGCGGCGGGCGTCCTCACCGGTGTTGTCGCGCAGCTCCAGGAACTCCTCGATGTCGGAGTGCCAGGTCTCCAGGTAGACCGCGGCCGCGCCCTTGCGCCGGCCGCCCTGGTTCACGGCGGCTACCGAGGCGTCGAGCGTCTTCAGGAACGGGACGATGCCGTTGGAGTGGCCGTTGGTGCCGCGGATCAGCGAACCGCGCGAGCGGATGCGGGAGTACGACAGTCCGATGCCGCCGGCGTGCTTCGAGAGGCGGGCCACCTGGTGGTAGCGGTCGTAGAGGGAGTCCAGCTCGTCCTTGGGCGAGTCGAGGAGGTAGCAGGACGACATCTGGGGATGCCGGGTACCGGAGTTGAAGAGCGTGGGGGAGGAGGGCAGGTAGTCGAGCCGGCTCATGAGCCCGTACAACGCGGCGACCTCGTCCAAGGAGCGGGGGGTGTCGTCCTCGGCGAGGCCGGAGGCGACGCGCAGCATGAAGTGCTGGGGCGTCTCGATGACCTTGCGGGTGATCGGGTGCCGCAGCAGGTAGCGGCTGTGGAGGGTGCGCAGGCCGAAGTAGCCGAAGCGGTCGTCGGCGTCGAGGTCGACGAGCGCGTCGAGACGGCCGGCGTGGAGGCGGACGAACGCGGCGGTGCGGTCGGCGATGAGCCCCTCCCGGTGTCCGACAGCGACGGACTCGGTGAAGGACGTGACGTTCTGAGAGGCGGCCTCGGCGGCGATGGAGCGGGTCAGCAGGCGGGCGGCGAGCCGGGAGTAGGCGGGGTCCTCGGAGATGAGACCGGCGGCCGCCTCCGTGGCCAGCTCGCGCAACTCCGTCTCGTCCGCGTGCGCGGAGCGGCCGCGCAGCGCGGCGGCGGCGACCCGGCCGGGGTCGGCGTCCGGGAGGTCGGCGGTCAGCTCGGTCAGGGTCCGCAGCAGTGCGGCACCGGGACCGTCGGTCCTGTCGGTCGCCGCGAGTGTCGCTGAAGCCGGGTCGGCTGGCGCGATGGTCACGTGGGGCTCTCCCTCGCTCGGCACGGGGCCTGGCGGAGGGCAGAGGGCAGCTCACGAGCGCACGAAGGCGTCGCGTCCACCGGCCCATTCCACGAGGCCCGGACGTCAGGGCGCCCGGACCGGATGGTCGGGCGCACTGTCGGCAGGTCCTCGGACTGGACCTCGTACACACCCGTCCAGGGACGGAGGAGTACAAGTACACCGTTGCGGGACAGTTCCGGATTCGCACCGGATTCCCCTGCGGCGACAGCGAGCATGAGCATACATCTTGTGCCGGGGCGCCGTGCCACCCCCACATGTTGTGTCGCCTCGTTCTCGGAGGGTGTCAGAGCACCAGCTCGTAGGTGAGAAGGCGGATGTCGTCGAGGTGGGGGATCGGGTTCCAGTCACGGTCGGGAGTGCGGGTGAAGCCGAGGCGTTCGTAGATGCGATGGGCAGTGTGCATGGTGCCCTGGGTCGACAGGACGATCCGCTCGCAGCCGTGGACGGCCCGCGCCCGGTCGATGCAGGCGCGTACGAGGGCTTCTCCGACGCCCCGGCCGCGGGCGTCGCGCTCGACGGCGAGCATCCGTATCTCGGCCTCTCCGGGCCGGGCGATGTCGGCCATGGGGCCACCGGCCGGTACGAAGGTCACACCACCGAGCACCCGGTCGTGCTCGACGGCCGCCAGCACCTGAGCGGCGGCGGCCCGCCCGGCCACGTTCCGCAACTCATCGAGATACGCGTCGCTTTCGCCGAAGTCGAGCAGGCCGTCCTGGAGGTAGGCCTGGGCGGTGATCTCCCCGAGGAGGTTGTACTCGCGGGGTTCCGCCTGCCTGATCACGATATCCATGAGGGCGAGTGTGCCGGACGGGCAGAACGACGGGCCATCGGATACCCCGATGGCCCGTGGCTCGCGTTCCGCTCAGTGTGAGGTGCCCGCTGTGGCCGGTGGCAGTTCCACCTCGACCCCGGGGTCCCCTGCGTCCGCCGTGTAGTCCTCCGGCCTGGTCTCGTCGAGCCCCGCCGGGGCCTTCGCCGCCCGCAGGACGACGGTCAGGGCCACCGTGACCAGCACGTTCAGCACGAAAGCCGTCAGGCCGATGTAGCCGATCTCGCCGATACCGGGGATCTCCTTCGCCGAGCCACCGAAGTGCTTCTGGGTCGGGGAAGCGACGCCGTAGGCGGCGAACGTGCCGTACACCATGCCGACCGCCCAGCCCGCCAGCAGCGCCCAGCGGTGGAACCAGCGGGTGAACAGGCCGCCGACCAGGGCCGGGAAGGTCTGCAGGATCCAGATACCGCCCAATAGCTGGAAGTTGATGGCCACGGTCTTGTCCATCGTCAGGACGAAGACCAGGGCGCCCACCTTCACCAGCAGTGACACGATCTTGGAGACCTTCGTCTCCTGCTCGGCCGTGGCGTCCGGCTTGATGAAGTCCTTGTAGATGTTGCGGGTGAAGAGATTCGCCGCCGCGATCGACATGATCGCCGCCGGGACCAGCGCGCCGATACCGATCGCCGCGAACGCCACGCCCGCGAACCAGTCCGGGAACATGTCCTCGAACAACTGGGGAATCGCCAGCTGCCCGTTCTGCACCTTGACGCCGGCGGCGATCGCCATGAAGCCCAGCAGCGCCAGCAGGCCCAGCATCAGCGAGTACAGCGGCAGGATCGTGGTGTTGCGGCGGATCACCTCACGGCTGCGCGAGGACAGCGTCGCCGTGATCGAATGCGGGTACATGAACAGCGCGAGCGCGGAGCCGAGGGCGAGTGTGGCGTAGGTCCACTGACCGGCCGGGGCCGGGACCACACCGCCCGCGCCGGCCGCCGTGTACTTCTCGCCGGCCTTCGCGAAGATGTCGTGGAAGCCGCCCAGCTTGATCGGGATGTAGATGATCGCCACCGCGATCACGATGTAGATCAGCGTGTCCTTCACGAACGCGATCAGAGCCGGGGCCCGCAGACCCGACGAGTACGTGTAGGCGGCGAGCACGCCGAAGGCGAGCAGCAGCGGCAGGTCCTTCACGAACCAGTTAGCGTTGTCGCCGCCGCCCACGCCCATCACGTCCAGCACGGCCTGGATGCCGACCAGTTGGAGGGCGATGTACGGCATCGTCGCCAGGATGCCGGTGACCGCCACCGCCAGCGACAGCCCCTTCGAACCGAACCGGCCACGCACGAAGTCCGACGTCGTCACGTATCCGTGCCGGTGCGACACCGACCACAGCCGGGGCAGGAACGTGAAGATCAGCGGATAGACCAGGATGGTGTACGGCACCGCGAAGAATCCCGAGGCGCCGGCCGCGTAGATCGCCGCCGGGACGGCCACGAACGTGTACGCCGTGTACAGGTCGCCGCCGAGCAGGAACCAGGTGATCCAGGTACCGAACGATCGTCCGCCCAGGCCCCATTCGTCCAGGCTGTGCTCGTTCTCGGCCTTGCGCCAGCGCGCCGCCAGGAAGCCCATGACGGTGACGGCCAGGAAGAAGAAGATGAAGACGCCGAGAGCGACGCCGTTCACGCCGTCCTTCATTCCGACGCACCCCCCTTACGGGAGGCACGGGCGCGCTGGTCACGCTGCCACAACTGGTACGCGACCATCGTCAGTGCCGTGGAGATCAGCACCCACGCCATCTGGTACCAGTAGAAGAAGGGGATGCCGATCCACGCGGGGTCCGTCTTGGCGTAGGAGCCGACCCAGAGCATCGCCACGAAGGGCGCTACGAGACAGAGCGCGATGACGACGCGTACAGGCGTCACCACCGCCTCTCCTGTCACATCCGATTGATCCGACATCCGGTGGCTCCATCCCCTGGTGATCACTTGTGTGATGCGCAGGAAATGTAGGTGACGGTGTCCTGGAGCGGAAGCCCTCGTACGCAGATCGGCCGGTCGCATGCCAGTTTGTTGAGCCGGTCGGCTCCGCGGCTCAGTCCTGAGGTCGCTTGAGCCGTGCCACGAACTTGTAGCGGTCCCCGCGGTAGACGGACCGGACCCACTCCACCGGCTTGCCCTCCCGGTCCAACGAGTGCCGGGAGAGCAACAGCATCGGCAGACCCACATCCGTGCCGAGCAGGCCCGCCTCGCGCGGGGTGGCGAGTGACGTCTCGATGGTCTCCTCGGCCTCCGCGAGACGGACGTCGTAGACCTCCGCGAGAGCCGTGTAGAGGGAGGTGTACTTGACCAGCGACCGGCGCAGTGCCGGGAAGCGCTTGGCGGACAGGTGTGTCGTCTCGATGGCCATCGGCTCGCCGCTCGCCAGCCGCAGCCGCTCGATGCGCAGCACCCGGCCACCGGCCGAGATGTCGAGGAGCCCGGCGAGCGTGTCATCGGCGGTGATGTAGCCGATGTCCAGCAACTGCGAGGTCGGCTCGAGGCCTTGGGCCCGCATGTCCTCGGTGTAGGACGTGAGTTGCAGCGCCTGTGAGACCTTCGGCTTGGCGACGAAGGTGCCCTTGCCCTGGATGCGCTCCAGCCGCCCCTCCACCACCAGTTCCTGGAGGGCCTGGCGTACGGTCGTCCGCGAGGTGTCGAACTCCGCGGCCAGTGTGCGCTCCGGCGGCACCGGCGTGCCGGGCGGCAGTGTCTCCGTCATGTCGAGCAGGTGCTTCTTCAGGCGGTAGTACTTGGGTACGCGCGCGGTGCGGACGGTCGCCCCGCCCCCGCTCTCCGCACTGCTGACGTCGGTGGTCATGCTCTGCCTTCCCGGCTCCGTACGCCGAATCGACCGACAGGCCGTCGGCCACGGCTCACATCGTGGCACGGCTTCATGTGGAGGACTCCGTGGAGGAGCCTCCGCATCTTCCGCGATCCCCGTCACAGGGCCGGGGATCTCCCTTTGTATACCGTCGGCACCCTCGCTGGTCTAGTCCACCGCACCTGAAGTGGTCCAGTCGGGCATCGCCCGGCGGGCCTGCCAGTTTCGCTGGATTCCTACTTAAAGGTCCTTGCATATGTAGGTCCCATAACGGACGCCTGAAGTGCTCCGAACGCCCTTGACACGCCTATTGGTCTGGGCCAAGCTCCCCGTACTGGTCTACACCATTGGTCCAGGTCCCGGCCCCGTGGGCGGTGTGCGCTGACACTCAACCGTCGCTCAACCGCGGGGAGGCGGGGGGTTTGTGGCATCCCTGAGGAGGGTGGCGTGAAGCGCAAGCTGGCAGCCGCGATCGGTATCGCGGGCATGATGGTCTCGATCGCGGCATGCGGGGGCGGCAGCGACGACGGCGGCGAGGCCAAGAGCGGGAAGGACGGCTACGCCGGCCAGACGCTCACGGTGTGGGTGATGGACGGTTCCGCCCCGGACCAGTGGCAGAAGGACGTCGCCGCGGCCTTCGAGGCCAAGACCAAGGCGAAGGTCAAGTTCGAGGTCCAGCAGTGGAACGGCATCCAGCAGAAGCTGACCACCGCGCTGTCCGAGGAGAACCCGCCGGACGTCGTCGAGGTCGGTAACACCCAGACCCCGGCCTACGCCAAGACCGGCGGCCTCGCCGACCTCGCGGACCTGAAGTCCGGGATCGGCTCCGACTGGACCGAGTCCCTCAACAAGTCGGCCGTCTTCGACGGCAAGCAGTACGCGGCCCCGTGGTACGTCGTCAACCGCGTCGTCATCTACAACAAGAAGATCTGGGCGGACGCGGGCATCAAGGACACCCCGAAGACCCGCGACGAGTTCTACACAGACCTCAAGAAGATCGGCGAGAAGACCCACAACGAGCCGATCTACCTGCCGGGCCAGAACTGGTACCACTTCGTCGGCCTGGTGGTCGGTGAGGGCGCCGAACTGGTGAAGAAGGACGGCGACAAGTACGTCTCCAACCTGGCCGACCCGAAGGTCGCCGCCGCCATGGAGACCTACAAGAAGTTCCAGGCGCTGTCCAAGGCGCCCAAGGACAAGGACGAGGCCACCCCGCAGCAGGCCGAGGTCTTCGCCAAGGGCAAGGTCGGTTCCTTCGTCGGCATGGGCTGGGAGGCCGCCACCGCGATCAAGGCCAACCCGAAGATCGAGAAGGAGATCGGCTACTTCACCATCCCGGGTGCCGCGGCCGACAAGCCCGAGGGTGTCTTCCTCGGCGGCTCCAACCTCGCCGTCGCCGCGGGCAGCAAGAAGCAGGCGCTCGCCAAGGAGTTCCTGAAGCTCGCCCTGTCCGACAAGTACGAGGGTGAGTTCGCCAAGCTCAGCGGTGCGATCCCGAACAAGGAGGCGCTGCAGAGCAACCTGAAGGGCAACGCCGCCGCCGAGGCCGCGGCCCCGGCCGCCGCGGGCGGTGGCACCACGCCGCTGATCCCGGAGTGGGCCCCGGTGGAGAACGCGCCGAACCCGATCAAGACGTACATGACCGCCGTGCTGAACGGAAAGTCCGCGGCCGATGCCGCCAAGCAGGTCGAGGGCGAGTTCAACAAGCGCCTGGCGCAGAAGCAGTAACACCGGGTGAGCCGGGGCGGGGCAGTCGTACGGCTGCCCCGCCCCGGCGACCGTACGCGGGTCGACGTACGTAGATCGAGAAGAGAGATCGCGAGCATGACCGTGCAGACCGAACGGCCGCCCTCCGGCCCGGCGGACGCCCGCAAGGCGGACGAGGGGGTACCTGGTAGGCCCACATCACGAGCCGCGTCGCGTGCCGGCGCGCTCGCCCCCTACCTGTTGCTGCTGCCCGCCTGCGCGGCCACCGTGCTGCTGCTCGGCTGGCCGCTGCTGAAGGACGTGCTGCTGTCGTTCCAGAACCTCAACATGGGGCAGCTGATCCAGCACGTCACCGAGTGGAACGGCATCGACAACTTCAAGGAGGTCCTCACCGGCGAGGACTTCTGGCGGGTCACCCTTCGCTCGATCGTGTTCACGGCGGTCAACGTCGTACTGATCATGATCCTGGGCACCCTCATCGGTCTGCTGCTCGCCCGCCTCGGCAAGCGCATGCGGGTGACCCTGATGATCGGTCTCGTGTTGGCCTGGGCCATGCCGATCGTCGCCGCGACCACCGTCTACCAGTGGCTGTTCGCCCAGCGCTTCGGCGTCGTCAACTGGGTTCTGGACAAGCTCGGCTGGCACTCGATGGCCGACTACAGCTGGACCAGCAGCCAGATGTCGACGTTCTTCGTCGTGACCGTACTGATCGTGTGGATGTCCATCCCGTTCGTCGCGATCAACCTCTACGCGGCGACCACCACCATTCCCGTCGAGTTGTACGAGGCCGCGTCCCTCGACGGCGCGGGGGTCTGGCGGAGCTTCACCACGGTCACCCTGCCGTTCCTGCGGCCCTTCCTCTACGCCACGACCTTCCTGGAGATCATCTGGGTCTTCAAGTCGTTCGTGCAGGTCTTCACCATCAACGGCGGCGGCCCGGACCGACTCACCGAGACCCTGCCCGTCTACGCCTACATCGAGGGCATCGGCAACCAGCACTTCGGCATGGGTGCGGCTATCGCCGTCCTGACCATCCTGATCCTGCTCGGCCTGACCGCCTACTACCTCAGGATCGTGCTCAAGCAAGAGGAGGACGAGCTGTGAAGCGCTCGCTCTTCGGCCGCCTGTGGCCCAATGCCGCGGCCGTCATCCTGTTCGTCGGCTTGGTCTTCCCGGTGTACTGGATGTTCGCCACGGCCTTCAAACCGACCGGTGACATCGTGTCCGAGGACCCGGTCTGGTTCCCGACCCACGCCACCCTCGAGCACTTCAGGACAGCGGTCGGCGTCGACCACTTCTGGACGTTCGTCACCAACTCGGTGATCGTCACCGTCCTCGCGGTCGCCTTCTCCCTGATCATCGCGCTGGCCGGCTCGTTCGCCCTGGCACGCATGCGGTTCAAGGGGCGGCGCGGCTTCATCATCGGCTTCATGCTCGCCCAGATGGCGCCGTGGGAAGTCATGGTCATCGCGATCTACATGATCGTGCGGGACGCCTCGATGCTGAACAGCCTCGTGCCCCTGACGGTCTTCTACATGATGATGATCATGCCCTTCACCCTGCTGACGCTGCGCGGGTTCGTCGCCGCCGTGCCGAAGGAGCTGGAGGAGTCGGCCATGGTCGACGGCTGCACCCGCTTCGAGGCGTTCCGCCGGGTCATCCTGCCCCTGCTCGCACCGGGCCTCATGTCCACCTCGATGTTCGGGTTCATCACCGCCTGGAACGAGTTCCCGCTCGTCCTGGTGGTGAACAAGAACGTCGAGGCCCAGACGCTGCCGCTGTGGCTGTCCGGCTTCCAGACGGCCTTCGGCGACGACTGGGGCGCGACCATGGCGGCCTCTTCTCTCTTCTCCATCCCGATCCTGATCCTCTTCGTCTTCCTGCAGCGCAGGGCCGTCAGCGGCCTGACCGCGGGCGCCGTGAAGGGATAACGCCCCGATGACGACATACGCCAGCGGTACGGACACCCTCACGCGCGACGCGCTGACGGTCCTCCAGCCCGGCTTCACCGGCACCACGGCCCCCGACTGGCTGCTGCGCCGGCTCGGCGAAGGACTTTCGTCCGTGGGCCTGTTCGGCCGGAACATCGCCTCCCCCGAGCAACTCGCGGCACTGACCTCGCAGTTGCGCGCCGAGCGGGACGACGTCCTTGTCGCGATCGACGAGGAGGGGGGTGATGTCACCCGCCTGGAGGTGAGGACGGGGTCCTCCTTCCCGGGCAACCACGCGCTGGGTGCGGTGGACGACGTGGAGCTGACCCGTCAGGTCGCGCACGAACTCGGCCGCCGCCTCGCCGAGTGCGGGGTGAACCTCAACTGGGCGCCCTCGGCCGACGTGAACTCAAATCCCGCCAACCCGGTGATCGGCGTACGGTCCTTCGGGGCCGACACACAGCTCGTGGCCCGGCACACCGCCGCGTACGTCACCGGCCTCCAGGCCGCCGGCGTCGCCGCCTGCACCAAGCACTTCCCGGGGCACGGCGACACGGCGGTCGACTCCCACCACGCGCTGCCGCGCATCGACGCGGAGCCGGCGGTCCTCCAGGAACGCGAACTCGCCCCGTTCCGCGCGGCGATCGCCGCGGGCACGCGCGCGGTGATGAGCGCGCACATCCTGGTCCCGACCCTGGACCCGGACCGCCCCGCCACGCTGTCCCGGCGCATCCTGACCGATCTGCTCCGCGGCGAACTCGCCTACGACGGCCTCATCGTCACCGACGGCATGGAGATGCAGGCGATCGCCGGGACCTACGGCATCGAACGCGGCAGCGTCCTCGCCATCGCGGCCGGTGCGGACGCGATCTGCGTGGGCGGCGGCCTCGCGGACGACGAGACGGTACGGCGACTGCGGGACGCCCTGGTCATGGCGGTGCGCTCGGGCGAACTGGCTCAGGAGCGGCTCGCCGAGGCCGCCGAACGCGTACGGGCGCTGGCGCGGTGGACGGCGTCCGAGGCCGCGAAGGGCGCTGCGGTGCGGGAGGCGGCCGGAGCCGACATCGGTCTGCTGGCGGCCCGGCGCGCGCTGACGGTCACCCGGGCGGACGGCTGCGGCCCGCTCACCTCGCCGCCGTACGTCGCCGCGCTCACTCCCGTGGCGAACATCGCCGTGGGTGACGAGACCCCGTGGGGCGTGGCCGCGGAACTGCGCCGCCTGCTGCCCGGTACGGAGACGGGCAGCTTCGCGGGGGAGGCGGCGGGGCGCACGGCCCTGGCAGCCGCCGGAGAGCGGCGGATCGTGGCGGTGGTCCGCGACGAACACCGCCACCCGTGGATGGAGAGGGCCCTCGACACTCTCCTCGCGCAGCGCCCCGACACGATCGTGGTGGAAATGGGCGTCCCCCGGGCCGCTCCCCGCGGCGTCCTGCACATCGCCACGCACGGGGCGGCCCGGGTGTGCGGACGGGCGGCGGCGGAGGTCATCGCGGGCGCATAGAGCCGACGAAGAAGGTGCCGGTAACCCGTGGGGGTCACCGGCACCTTCTTCGTGGCGCGACGGGAAACTCAGAACAGGCCCTAAATGCCCTGCCAGTCGGGCTTGTTGGCGTAAGCGTGCCGGAAGTAGGCGGCGAGCTTCAGCTGGGACGCGGCGGCCTCGTCGACGACGACCGTCGCATGCGGGTGGAGCTGGAGCGCGGAGGCCGGACAGACCGCCGCGACCGGGCCCTCGACGGTAGCGGCGACCGCGTTCGCCTTGCCCTCACCGGTCGCGAGGAGCACCAGGTGCCGCGCCTCCAGGATGGTTCCTATGCCCTGGGTGATCACATGGTGCGGCACCTGCTCGATGTCGCCGTCGAAGAAGCGCGCGTTGTCGACACGGGTCTGCTCGGTCAACGTCTTGATCCGCGTGCGCGAGGCGAGCGAGGAGCACGGCTCGTTGAACCCGATGTGCCCGTCCGTCCCGATACCGAGCAGCTGGAGATCCACGCCGCCGGCGGCCCTCAGCGCCCGGTCGTACGCCTCGCACGCACCCTGCACGTCCTCGGCCGTGCCGTCGGGCCCCACGAACGCGTCCATGCCGATTCCGAGCGGCTCCAGTACCTCCCGCTTGAGGACGGAGCGGTACGACTCAGGGTGCTCGGCCGACAGCCCCACGTATTCGTCGAGCTGTGCGATCCGGGCTCGCGAGGTGTCCACGGCACCGGAGCGCACCTTGGCCGCCAGAGCCTCGTACACGGGCAGGGGGGTGGAGCCGGTGGCCACGCCGAGCAGGGCGTCGGGCTTGCCCTGGAGGAGCTGCGCCATGGCCTCGGCGATGAGCTCGCCACCCGCCTGAGCGTCCGGAACGATGACAACTTCCACGCTGGGCCTGCCGATCTGAAGAGGGACTCAACTGGGACCCGGAGAGGGGCGTATGTGGTTTAGACCAATCTAACAGAGGTGTCTTCTTCGGTGTGGGCCCTCGACGCGCAAGATGCACGACGGTCCTGCCGGTCCACGACGACCTGCCCGTCGACACCGACACCGGCGCACTCGGCCGCTTCACCGGCGCGGGCCTCAGAACGCGACCCCACAGGCGCGCAACGGCGCGAGCCGGGAGGAAGCGGAGTCACTCGCCGAACGTCGCCCTGGCGATCTGGCCCAGTACCGGCTCGAGCGGGCTACGCTGCTGCGAGCGTCGGTAGGTGTCCGATAAAGAGACAACAACAAACGCCCGCCGACGGATGGACACGCGGGTCCGAACGCAGGAACATAGTCCGCGGCGATGTGGTCTAGTCCACAAAGTGTAGGTAAAGTAAGTAAACCGCCCTTGCCGTAACCGGCGAGGTGCGTGACACACGAGCCTCCGTCTTCCCCGCACAGGAGGACGGACCGAGGAACCGGCGCTCTCTGCCCTGACCGCTCCGGGTCCTCGACCTTCGGCCGACCGGGACCGCACACCCCACGGCCGTTGCTGCTCCGGGCTGCGGTGCCAGGAGGGTTGAGGGTCCCTCCCAGGCGCCGCGGCCCGCGGGTGTTTCCGGGCCGCCCGAGCCCCGTTCCCGCTGTTTCGAGCGATGTCCGAATCCCCAGGTACGCTCGCACACGTGCCCTCCATGAACGAGCTGGTCCGCCAGCACACCACCCTCAGCGACTCCGACCTGGAGTGGCTGCACCTGCTGGTGTCGGAGTGGCAGCTGCTCTCCGACCTCTCCTTCGCCGACCTGGTGCTGTGGGTGCCCACCCGGGACGGCACTCGCTATGTGTCGGTCGCCCAGATGCGCCCCAACACGGGCCCCACCTCGTACCAGAACGACATGGTCGGCCACCTCGTCCCGCGCGGCCGTCGCCCCATGCTTGACGCCGCCCTGGACGAGGGCCGGATCGTGCGTGAGGGCGATCCCGAGTGGCGCGAGGAGGTCCCGGTCCGGGTCGAGTCCATTCCCGTACGCCGGGAGGGACGCGTCCTCGGTGTCATCGCGCGCAACACCAACCTGCTGACCGTGCGGACCCCCAGCCGCCTGGAGCTGACCTACCTCCAGAGCGCCTCCGACCTGGCCCAGATGATCGCCGCCGGCGCCTTCCCGTTCCCCGGCCAGCAGGTCGACATGGACGCCTCACCACGCGTCGGCGACGGACTGATCCGGCTGGACGCGGACGGCATCGTCCAGTACGCCTCGCCGAACGCCCTGTCGGCGTACCACCGGCTGGGCCTGGCCGCCGACCTGGTCGGACATCATCTCGGCAAGACGACTGCCGAACTCGCCCCGTCCCGGGGCCCGGTGGACGAGGCGCTGGCCAAGGTCGCAAGCGGCTGGGCGCCGCGCGAGTTCGAGATCGAGGCGAGTGACGGGGTGATCCAGTTCCGGACGATCCCCCTGAAGCCCAAGGGCACGCGCATCGGCTCACTGGTCCTGCTCCGGGATGTCACCGAACTACGCAGGCGTGAACGTGAGTTGATAACCAAGGACGCGACCATCCGGGAGATCCACCACCGGGTGAAGAACAACCTCCAGACCGTCGCCGCCCTGCTTCGCCTCCAGGCCCGGCGTATCGGGTCCGAGCGGGGGCGGGAGGCACTCGAAGAGGCCGTACGACGGGTGGGCTCGATCGCGATCGTGCATGAGACGCTGTCTCAGAATCTGGATGAGCGGGTGGAGTTCGACGAGATCGCCGACCGGGTGCTGGCGATGGTCGCCGAGATCTCGCCCGGTAAGGTCACCGGCCGGCGCAGCGGACACTTCGGCATCCTGGACGCCGAGGTCGCCACCCCGCTCTCCATGGTGCTGACCGAAATCCTGCAGAACGCCCTCGAGCACGGCTTCCGTCAGGGCGACACCGGCACGGTCGAGGTGTCGGCGATCCGTGGCGGCACGTCGAAGGAGGCCCGCCTCCTGGTCACCGTCCAGGACAACGGGGTCGGCCTGCCCGAGGGCTTCGACCCCCACACCGCGGGCAACCTCGGCCTGCAGATCGTACGGACCCTGGTGGAGGGAGAGTTGGGCGGTACGTTCGACATGGTCCCGGCGCCCGACCGCGGCACACGGGTAATCCTGGACATCCCGGTGCGCGCGCACAAGTGATCAGAGCGACAACAGCATTGAGCCCCGGACCACAAGGTGGTCCGGGGCTGAAAGCTCGTTGCCAGCGGGTGCTAGGCGCGTTGGGGGTACTGCGCGCTGCGGCTCGAGGGCGGGAGATGCGTACTCGCTGTCCACGAAGTAATGCCATGAGGCATACGCGCCGCCAAGCTGAGGCTCGTGCGGGGTGGGTGTGTCAGGCGGAGGCCTGACGGGCCCGGTTGCGAGCGGCGCGGCGCTTCATGGCGCGGCGCTCGTCCTCGCTGAGACCACCCCAGACGCCGGAGTCCTGACCGGACTCGAGCGCCCACTGCAGGCACTGCTCGATAACCGGGCAGCGACGGCAGACGGCCTTGGCTTCCTCGATCTGCAGCAGCGCGGGACCGGTGTTGCCGATGGGGAAGAAGAGCTCGGGGTCTTCCTCGCGGCAAACGGCGTTGTGACGCCAGTCCATGGCTGCTACCTCTCCTTGGTGTTACATGCTGCTTGTGAATGTGAACGCTTTCACGAATCCCTCAACAAGTGAAGGGCCGATCGTCAGATGTGCTGACGTTGGTCCTTTGGATTGAGGAGGGGTTCGGGCTCTCTGTGGGGGTCGTGTTGCGAGCCGTCCCGAGCGCCACGTAGAGACTCGCAAACCTCAGCGGCGGATACAACCCCCTCCGGAAAGTTTTTTTTGATTCCTTGGTGTCGACTAGGTCACAGCCGTACTTCCAAGGGGTGGACCCTGGCCTAAACGTTCGAGTGAAAGGACTTTGGCCCCTTCTGCTCACACAATCACACGCAGTGCACGGCGTACGCCTGTGAACGTCACGCTCTTACGCACGCCGAGATGGTCGCCGTCCATCTGCAGGGGCAGTGGCGCCTTCGAATGCAAGGTGAAGTCGGTCAGGTCGTGCAGGGAGACAGCTTGTTTTCCGTGGGGTCCGCGCTCGGGGGACGAAGTGAGCAACTGGGTCGCATACCGGGCAACCGATGCCGTCGACATGCGGCGGAGGGCGAGTATGTCCAGCCCGGTATCGAACGAGGCCTTAGGTGACGCGTACACCGGGCGATTGCCGAGAAACGTCCAAGGCGCGGTGTTGCAGATTATGGACATGACGAGACCGGGGACCGGCTCCTCGCCGGGCCGCTCCAAAGTGATCATTCCTTGCTTGCGACGAGGTTCGTCCAGAAACTGGCGCATCGCTTGGCGCAGATACAACGCATGGGTGGAGCGCTTGCCCTGTTCCCGGTGCTGCTCGACCCGGCCGACCACGCCCGCGTCGAAGCCGAGACCGGCATTGAAGGTGAACCAACGGGAGGGCGCCGCCTCGTCCTCCGTCCCCGGGGTGCCCGCGGCGAGCCCGAGGCCGACCGTGCGCTCGCGGCGCTCGCTCAGAGCGTCGAGGATCACGCCCGTGGCCTCCACCGCGTCGTTGGGCAGGCCGAGCGCGCGGGCGAAGACGTTCGTCGAGCCGCCGGGGACAACGGCGAGGCGGGGGAGACGGTCCGGGTCGGGGCCCTGGTGCAGCAGGCCGTTCACGACCTCGTTGACGGTGCCGTCGCCGCCGAGCGCCACGACCAGTTCGACGTCTCCGCTCTCGGCGGCCTGCCGACCGAGGTCCCGGGCGTGTCCGCGGTACTCGGTGGTGACCGCGTCGAGCTTCATCTCGCTCGCCAGCGCGTGGATCAGGACGTCACGGGTTCGTGCGCTTGTGGTGGTTGCCGCCGGATTGACCACGAGAAGTGCACGCATGGGGTGCAGCGTACCTACTGGGGGGTACTCGGCCCAGACCGAGGTAGGGATCCAGTAAGAGACCAGGGGTGCGGCGGGGTGGGCGTGCGGGCGGAGGTTGCCGGGGTGACGGCTACCCTTCAGGGGTGAGTGCTGAGCAGAATTCCACCTCCTCTCGGACCCCCGACGCCGAGCCCCGCCCCGCACGGCTGACCGCCGCGGCGGCGTTGGCCGGCCTGGAGGGGCTCGCCCTGGCCGTGGGCGGTGTCTGGATGCTCGTCCTGGGTCTCGCGGGCTCGCCGGACGACCGGCAGCAGGCCGTTACCGGCGGCGTCACTCTGATCGTGCTCGCGCTGCTGCCCCTGCTGGCCGCGCGCGGTCTGCTGCTGTGCCGGAGCTGGAGCCGGGGGCCCGCCGTGATCACCCAGATCATGGCGTTGCCCGTGGCATACAGCCTGCTTCAGGCCGACAGCATCGCGATTCCGGGCGGCATCGTGCTCGCGGTCGTCGCCGTCACGGCGCTGGTGCTCCTGGTGAACCCGGCGACGACGCGAGCGCTGGGCATCCGGGGCCCCGGAAGCGCACCGGACCAGAAGTAGGCGTTGCGCCCGTACCCAGGCGTAGGAGCGCGAGAGGCGACCGGGGTCCCGGTCGCCTCTCGTCACTCCTCGACCAGCAGCTTCTCCCGTAGCTGCGCCAGCGTCCGGGCCAGCAGGCGCGAGACGTGCATCTGCGAGATGCCGACCTCCTGTGCGATCTGCGACTGCGTCATGTTGCCGAAGAACCGGAGGAGCAGGATCCGCTTCTCTCGTGGCGGCAGATCCTCCAGTAGTGGCTTCAGTGACTCTCTGTACTCGACGCCTTCCAGCGCCTCGTCCTCCGCGCCGAGCGTGTCCGCGACCGCCGGCGACTCGTCATCGGTGTCGGGGACGTCGAGGGACAGCGTCGAGTACGCGTTGGCGGACTCCAGGCCCTCCAGGACCTCCTCCTCCGAGATGGCCAGCTTCTCGGCCAGCTCGTGGACCGTCGGGGAGCGGCCGTGCTGCTGGGACAGCTCGGCCGTGGCCGTTGTCAGGGCCAGGCGCAGCTCCTGCAGGCGCCGCGGTACCCGGACCGCCCAGCCCTTGTCGCGGAAGTGACGCTTGATCTCGCCGACGACCGTCGGGGTCGCGTACGTGGAGAACTCGACACCGCGGTCCGGGTCGAAGCGGTCGACCGACTTGATCAGACCGATGGTGGCGACCTGGGTGAGGTCGTCCAGAGGCTCACCGCGATTGCGGAAGCGGCGCGCGAGGTGCTCGACGAGCGGTAGGTGCATACGGACCAGCTGATTGCGCAGCTCCGCGTACTCCTGGCTGCCCTCCTTCAGCTTGCGCAGCTCGATGAACATGGCCCGCGCTCCGCTGCGGTCCTGCGGGTCGTGCCGTGTGCCGGCCGGTACACCCTGCTCGGCGTTTCGCTCGTGCTCGCTCATCGTCCCGCCCGTCACCCTTCCCCCGGCTCCCGGCTCCTTCCCAGCTCTCGTCTCCTCCCCCACTCTCGACTTCGCTCGAGCGGGGGGACCCCCATGAGCGGAGGGACCCCCATGAGCAGGGGAGGCCCCACTGCCTCCGGAGGGCGTGTTCCGCGTGGCACCGTCCGGAACCCCTGGTCCGTCGTCCTGGACGGAGAACGTCTCGTCCGTGGCCGACCCCGTCTGCGCGCGGGCCGCGGCCGCCGAAGCGTCGCCCTCCGGGTGCGGGCGGGCCTGCTCGGGGATGGCGTCCACGCCGCCCGCGGCGCGCGACTGCCCGCTCGGGCTGCCGGCGTTCCCGGTGGAAAGTTCCCGTGTGTCGCGCTCTTCGTCCCGCACCGGCCCGTCCCCGTTCGTCACGCCGGCCCGGGTCCCGCGCCGCGCTGTTTGTAGAGGCTGATGGACACGGTCTTGTCGTCGGCGACCGCGGAGGAGACCTTGCCGGCCAGGGCCGACAGGACCGTCCAGGCGAAGGTGTCTCGCGACGGGGCGTGACCGTCCGTGGTCGGGGCCGAGACCGTGACCTCCAGAGAGTCGTCGATGAGCCGGAAGACGCAACTGAGCACCGAGCCGGGCACGGCCTGCTGCAGCAGGATCGCGCAGGCCTCGTCGACCGCGATGCGCAGGTCCTCGATCTCGTCAAGGGTGAAGTCCAAACGGGCCGCGAGGCCGGCTGTGGCCGTGCGCAGCACCGACAGGTAGGCACCCGCTGCCGGCAGCCGGACTTCCACGAAGTCCTGGGTCGCGGGCTCGCCTGCGATCTGGGACACCCTCACCTCCAAGGTGGTACATGCTCTTTCGGGGCCGAGGGTCGCCCCCCCGGGGTAACGTCCTACTGGTTCAGCGGTGACGTTATCGCGCTCTCGATTTCCTGTCCTAGGGACCCCGACCCCTTGCTGTCACTCATAGTAAACCCATGTGTACGCACAGTGGCTAGGGGTGTGCGGGCCCAATTCGGAAGAGCGAGCGCCGGATTGACGTACCCCGGTGTCCGACCCCCGAACCGTTCGCAACCAGAGTCACACGAGTACATGGTCGACGAAGCACCAGCGCCAGTCCTCGCCCGGTTCGAAGGTGCGCATGACCGGGTGGCTGCTCTCCTTGTGGTGCGCCGTCGCGTGACGCAGGGGCGAGGAGTCACAGCAGCCCACGTGTCCGCACTCCAGACACAGCCGCAGTTGCACCGGGTGCGTGCCGGCGGCGAGGCAGCCCAGGCACGTTTCGCTCCGGGGCTCGGGCTCGGGATGCGGCAGCGCGTCGGCGTGCGTGCACTGTTTCATGATTGCCAGGTTACGACGGGTCCGCGGGAAGCGGCGCGAAAACGAGGGCGGGCTGGAAGAAGATGAACGTGTTGCCGCTGCTGTTGCTGATCGCCGGCAGTGCGGCCGTCGCCGGCGCCGCGCGCCGTACTCCCGTGCCGGCGCCGCTGCTGCTCGTCGCGGCGGGCCTCGCGTTCTCGTACGTGCCCGGCGTGCCCGCGTACACCCTCGACCCCCACATCGTCCTGCCGCTGATGCTGCCACCGCTGCTGTACACGGCGGCCACCGACAGCTCATACCTGGACCTGCGGGCGCAGTTTCGGCCGGTGGCGCTGCTGTCCGTCGGGTACGTGCTCTTCGCGACACTGGCCGTGGGCTGGGCCGCGTATCTGATCGTGCCTGATCTCCCGCTGACCGCGGCGCTGGTGCTGGGCGCGGTGATCGCACCGCCCGACGCGGTCGCGGCCACGGCGGTCGCCCGGCGGGTGGGGCTGCCGTCGCGGATCACCACGATCCTGCAGGGCGAGTCGCTGGTGAACGACGCGACGGCGATCACCGCCTACAAGGTGGCGCTGGCGGCGGCGATCGGGGAGGGCGCGACGTGGGCGGGCGGGGTGCGGGAGTTCCTGGTCGCGGCGGTCGGCGGCGTCCTGGTCGGCCTGGTGCTGATGGTGCCGATCCACTGGCTGCGCACGCATCTGAAGGAGGCGCTGCTGCAGAACACCCTCTCCCTGCTCATCCCGTTCGTGGCCTACGGGGCAGCGGAGTGGGTGCACGCCTCCGGTGTGCTCGCGGTGGTCGTCGTCGCCCTCTACCTCGGCCACCGCAACTGGCAGGTCGACTTCGCGACCCGGCTCCAGGAGGAGGCGGTGTGGAAGATGGTCGCGTTCCTCCTGGAGTCGGCGGTGTTCGCGCTCATCGGGCTGCAGTTGCCGGTCGTTCTGAAGGGACTCGGCCGGTACGAGGGCACACGAGTGGCCTGGTACGCGGTGGCCGTGTTCCTCGTGGTCGTCGCGGCGCGGTTCCTGTGGGTGTACCCGGCGACCTTCCTGCCGCGCGCGCTGTTCGCGCGTATCCGCGAGCGTGAGGAGAACCCCACGTGGAAGGGGCCGTTCGTCATCGCCTGGGCCGGGATGCGCGGTGTGGTCTCGCTCGCGATCGCGTTCTCGATCCCGCTGACGGTGCACGGCGGCAGCATGTTCCCCGACCGCAATCTGATCCTCTTCCTGACCTTCACGACGGTGATCGGCACGCTCGTGGTGCAGGGCCTGACCCTGCCCCCGCTGATCCGGCTGCTGCGGCTGCCGGGGCTCGATGCCCAGGCCGAGACGCTCGCGGAGGCGAACGCCCAGGCGCAGGCGTCCCGGGCCGCCGAGCGGCGCCTCGAAGAACTCCTCGGCGACGAACGCAACGCCCTGCCGACCCCGCTCGTCGACCGCCTCCGCACGGTCCTGGAACGTCGGCGCAACGCGGTCTGGGAGCGGCTGGGCTCGGTGAACCCGGTGACCGGCGAGTCGCACGACGACACCTACCGCCGACTGTCCCGCGAGGTCATCGGGGTGGAACGCGAGGTCTTCGTGAAACTCCGCGACCATCGCTACATCGACGACGAGATGCTTCGCACCCTGCTCAGACGGCTGGACTTGGAGGAGGCGGCGGCCTATCGGGAGACCACATGAGTGTCCCGGGACCGTTTCCAGGAGAAGGGCAGTCCGGTGATCACGGCGGCCAGCGTCGTCCCCCGGGGGAAGGCGCCCTCCTCGGCCAAGGCGACAAGTCCATACAGCAGCTTGGCGACATAGAGACGTTCGACGAGGAGGGCGTGGCGGGATCCGAAGTCGTCCGCGAAGGCCTCGAGTTCGTCGGTGGTGCGCGCGTATCCACCGAAGTGGAAGCGCGTGTCCAGGGACCAGGTGCCACGGCGGCCGCCGAAGGCCCGGGTCTGCAGTGCGGCTGTGTCGGCGGCAAGGAAGTCGCCTTTGAGGACGGGGATCCCCAGGGCCCGCTGGTCCGGGGCCAGGCCCGCGGCCAGACCCGCCAGTGTGCCGCCGGTGCCGCAGGCCACGGCGACGACATCCGCCCGGCCGCGCAGTTCCTCGCCGAGCGCGCGGCAGCCGCGTACGGCGAGGGTGTTGCTGCCGCCTTCCGGCACGACGTACGCCTCGTCGGCGTCCGCCGCACGCAGGATCCCGGCCAGGGGGCCCGGCTCGGACTTGCGGCGGTATGTCGATCTGTCGATGAAGTGCAGCCGCATGCCGTCGGCCGCGCACCGGGCGAGAGAGGGGTTGAGCGGGCGGTCGGCCAACTCGTCGCCACGGACCACGCCGATCGTCTCCAGGCCCAGCAGCCGGCCCGCCGCGGCCGTGGCCCGCAGATGGTTGGAGTACGCGCCGCCGAAGGTGAGCAGGGGGCGGTCGGCCGCCGCCCGCAGGTTCGGGGCGAGCTTGCGCCACTTGTTGCCGACCAGGTGCGGGTGGATCAGGTCGTCCCGCTTGAGCAGTAGCCGGACGCCATGCCGAGCGAAGCGCTCGTCCTCGACCTCCAGCAGCGGCGACGGCAGACGCGGCCGCAACTCGGCAGGGGCGCTCGCGCATGGCACATCGGGGCTGGTCACCCTTCCATTGTCGGGTACCGGCCGGAGGGACGCGCCGGGGCAGGCAGCGGCTTCTGCCGCCTCGCGCGGTCACGGACCCCGGAGGACCGACCGGTGATCGGTCGGGAGGGCTCTGTGCGCGGGGCGCGTCGTCGGAGGTGCGGTAGCCCTCAGGAGTGCAGGAAGCCGTCCCCGTGCGTCGCGATGTGGCTCTCCAGCGCCTGGAGCGCCTGCTGGGTCGCCTCGGGGGAGCCGCTGCCGCGACGCTCCGCGTAGTACGCCGCGCCCAGTCTCCTCAGCAGGTCGTTGCCCGCCCGCTGCGCCTGCACCTCGTCGAACTTCTGCCGGCCCTGCGCCAGTCCGCGCTGCGCCTGCTCCTTCGCCCGGTCCAGGAACCCTGACATCCCCGTCTCCCTTCGCCGCCTGTCTCCAGCTCAAACGGTCGGGTGGATCAGGGAGTTCCCGCTCGTGATCAACCCGCACTTCCGGTCCGTCGGCCGCCGAGCGAAGTGCCCCAGTGTGCCCATGCCCGCGTTGATCCATTCCCGCTCTTTCGGGTAATGGCACGGAAACGCTCCGTGCTGGAAGGCTCTTCCTCGCAGATCAATGCATGATCGGGAGGGCAAAGCACATGTCGGTAGGCGAAGAGGTCCGCGCGGAGCAGGACAGGCCGCAGCAGAGCCTCGGCACAGCGGCCGCACGGAACCTGGCCACCACCACCAAGTCCGCACCGCAGATGCAGGAGATCAGCTCACGGTGGCTGCTGCGCATGCTGCCGTGGGTGAACTTGCAGGGCGGCACATACCGGGTGAACCGCCGGCTCAGCTATGCCGTGGGCGACGGCCGCGTGACGTTCGTGAAGACCGGCGACCAGGTCGCGGTCATCCCCGCGGAGTTGGGCGAGCTGCCGGCCCTGCGCGGGTACGACGACCAGGACGTGCTGGCCGAACTCGCCCAGCGCTGCCAGCAACGGAGGTTCGCGCCCGGGGACGTGATCGCCGAGTTCGGCAGCCAGACCGATGAGGTGCTCCTGCTGGCGCACGGCAAGGTCCAGAAGATCGGCACGGGCCCCTACGGCGACGACGCGGTGCTCGGAGTCCTCGCCGACGGCGCCTACTTCGGCGATCAGGCGCTGCTCGACCCGGACGCCATCTGGGAGTACACGGCCCGCGCGGTCACCGCCTGCACGGTGCTCGCCCTGCCCCGCCGGGACGTCGAACAGATCGCGGAGCGCGCCGAATCGCTGCGCGAGCATCTCCGGCAGCAGAACTCCCTTCCCGAAGAGCGCTCCAACAGGTACGGCGAGAAGGAGATCGACCTCGCCACGGACCACAGCGGAGAGCCGGACATCCCGCACACCTTCGTCGACTACGAGGCGGCACCCCGCGAGTACGAACTGAGCATCGCGCAGACCGTACTGCGTATCCACACGCGCGTGGCCGACCTCTACAACCAGCCGATGAACCAGACCGAGCAGCAGTTGCGGCTCACGGTCGAGGCGCTGAAGGAGCGCCAGGAACACGAGCTCATCAACAACAGGGACTTCGGACTGCTCCACAACTGCGAGTACGACCAGCGGCTGCAACCCCACGACGGCGTGCCCAGCCCCGACGACATGGACGAACTGCTCAGCCGCAGGCGAGGCTCCAAACTGTTCCTCGCCCACCCCCGTGCGATCGCCGCCTTCGGTCGGGAGTGCAACAAGCGCGGACTCGTCCCGGAGAGCATCGACATCGCGGGCAACCGCATTCCCACCTGGCGCGGGGTGCCGATCTTCCCGTGCAACAAGATCCCTGTCACCGACGCCCGCACGACCTCCATCATCTGCATGCGTACGGGCGAGGACGAACAGGGCGTCATCGGTCTCCGGCAGGCAGGCATCCCCGACGAGATCGAGCCCAGCCTGTCCGTGCGCTTCATGGGCATCAACGAACAGGCGATCATCAAGTACCTGGTGACGGCCTACTACTCGGCCGCGGTCCTGGTGCCGGACGCGCTGGGCGTCCTGGAGAACGTCGAGATCGGCCGCTGGAGGTGATCCTGCCTACCAGTGGCACGCCGTGTCCCCGCCCGTCAGGGCGGGGACACCCACCGGGCACCCGCCCGGTGGCGAAGACGTCACCGTCCGAAGACTCTCCGAGGGGGGCGCATGGGTGAGTTCATGACGGAGCCGAAGCAGAGCCTCGCACGCAGGGTTCCCGCGGGCCCCCGGGAAGGGCACGACCTGCTCCCGGGCCCGAAGGGACCGCACGACGGCCACGAAGCCGCGGCGATCCTGGAGCGCACCCGCGCCTCGGTCGACCCGGAGCTGCGCCGGGCGCTCGGCTCACTGCCCGGTTCCATGCGCAGAATCGCGCTCTACCACTTCGGCTGGGAGCAGGCCGACGGCACCCCGGCCGCCGGCAATCCGGGCAAGGCCATACGGCCCGCGCTCGTACTGACCGCGGCCCGTGCGCTCGGCGGACGGCAATCCACCGCCGTAAGGGCGGCCGCGGCCGTGGAACTCGTCCACAACTTCACACTGCTGCACGACGACGTGATGGACCGGGACACCACCCGCAGGCACCGCCCCACCGCCTGGACCGTGTTCGGCGACGCCGACGCGATCCTCGCCGGGGACGCCCTGCAGGCGCTGGCCCAGCGGTTGCTCGCCGAGGACCCGCATCCGGCGTCCGGGGCTGCCGCCGCCCGGCTCGCGGCCTGCGTCGTCGAACTGTGCGCCGGACAGCATGCGGACACCGCCATGGAGCGGCGCGGCCCTCACGAGGTCACCCTTGACGAGGTCCTCGCCATGGCCGAAGCGAAGACCGGCGCACTCCTCGGCTGTGCCTGCGCGCTCGGCGCGCTGTATGCGGGAGCGGACGAGGCGGACGTCGAGGCGCTGGACGCGTTCGGCCGAGAGGCCGGGCTCGCCTTCCAGCTCATCGACGACGTGATCGGGATCTGGGGGGACCCGAGGCGCACCGGCAAGCCGGCCGGGGCGGACCTCATGGTCCGCAAGAAGTCGCTGCCCGTGGTCGCCGCACTCGCCTCCGGCACCCCGGCCGCCGCGGATCTGGCCAGGCTGTACCAACGGCCCTATGAGGAGGGGGAGTTGGAACGGACGGCCCTCGCCGTCGAACAGGCGGGCGGCCGTGACTGGGCGCAACTGCAGGCGGCCGACCGGATGGCCCGGGCGATGCAGGAGCTGTCCCGTGCCATCCCCGCCCCGGAGGCGGCGGGTGGCCTGCTGGCCCTGGCCGAGTTCGTGACCCGTCGCAGCACCTGACCGCCATCACCGAACGACCCCGGAGCCGCCGGACCTCGCGCGGCACCCGGAGGCTCCGGCCGGGACGGGCCCCGCACATCCCACGGCGTGCGGGGCCCTCCCATGACACGAAGGAGCGGACAGACGGAGCCACGCCCCGCGGACCGTGCGCCTCATACCGTCCGCCGATGCGGCCGGTGTGGCGCGAGCCGTGCTGGGCCCGGTGCGCGGGCAGCCCGTCCCGTCCCGTACTGCGCTGCACCGGTACCGCTTGCCTGCCCACCGTCCTACCCTGAAGGCATGGGCAGGGAAGAACGCGTCTGCCCCTCGTGCGGGCAGCCGGTCGCCACGGTCGTACGGCGCCACAAGACGCTGGGCGCCTTCGTCCCCGTATGGGGGCCCGGCCCCTGCCGCAACCCCGCGTGTCCGGAGTACGTGGCGCAGGGCCACAAGGAGACACCTCGGTCGGCGAAACCGAAGAGCTGACGGCCGGCCGCTGAGCTAACGCTCCAGCAGGAAACGTTCGTCTGTCTGTATGGCGTCCGGTCGGCCCCGGCGGGGGCGCGTCAGTTCCTTCGCCAAGCACGGGGGTATCGCCGCCCCCTCCTCGTGCGACCGGGCCCGGTACGAGCTCGGCGTCTCGCCCACCAACTCCGTGAAGCGCGAGCTGAACGACCCCAGCGAGGTGCACCCCACGGCCAGGCAGACCTCGGTCACGGTCAGGTCCCCGCGCCGCAGCAGCGCCTTGGCCCGCTCGATGCGACGGGTCATGAGATAGCTGTACGGGGTCTCTCCGTACGCCGCGCGGAAGCTGCGCTGGAAGTGCCCCGGTGACATCAACGCCGTCCGCGCGAGCGCCGATACATCCAGCGGCTGTGCGTACTCACGGTCCATCCGGTCACGGGCTCGCCGTAGCCGGACCAGGTCGTTCAGATCCACGCCGTCAGCATCGCACGGCCCACTGACAACCGGCCCTCGCTCTGGAGTTTCCGCACCCTGGCAAGCCACAGCGAGTTCCACCGGGCGCGTCCCGCGCCGCCTGACGGGAACGCGAAAGGGCCCGGCCGGTGATACGGCCGGGCCCCTTCGACGGAGCCGCGCCGACCTGCGAGGGTGCACCGCTCGCCGGTCGAGGTCGACAAGAGAAAGCCGGTGGATCAGGCCTTCTTGGTCTCCCAGAAGATCTTGTCGATCTGAGCGATGTAGTCCAGCGCCTTCTGACCCGTCGCCGGGTCCGTCGACGCCTTGGCGGCCGAGAGGGCCTTCAGGGTGTCGTTGACCAGCTGGTGCAGCTCCGGGTACTTCTCGAAGTGCGGGGCCTTGAAGTAGTCGCTCCACAGCACCGAGACGTGGTGCTTGGCAAGCTCGGCGCGCTGCTCCTTGATGACGGTGGCGCGAGCCTGGAAGTGCGGGTCGTTATTTGCGGCCATCTTCTCCTGCACGGCCTTCACCGACTCCGCCTCGATGCGGGCCTGGGCCGGGTCATAAACGCCACAGGGCAGGTCGCAGTGGGCGCTGACCTTGACCTTGGGGGCAAACAGGCGGGAGAGCATGAAGCTGTCCTTCCTCGTGATCGTCTTCCTCTGGGTGGGACATTACTCCGTAGGTGACGGGTTTTCGCGAGTGCCCCCGTGGGCTTACGTCAAAAGTCCAGGGTGAGACTGGGACTGGTGGAGGATTGGACCGGGGAGGTGCCAGTGATGCCCGAGTTGTCACAGGAGACCGAGCGCACGAAGGCCCTGCTGCCGTTCGGGGCGGCGGAGGTGACGGGGCCGTCCATGGTGCCCACGCTGCAGCACGGGGACCGGCTTCTCGTTCAGTACGGGGCACGTGTCCGGCCGGGTGACGTGATCGTGTTGCGGCACCCCTTCCAGCAGGACCTACTGGTGGTCAAACGTGCCGTGGAACTGCGCGAGGGCGGCTGGTGGGTGCTCGGCGACAATCCGTACGCGGGTGGGGACAGTACCGACTACGGCACCGTTCCCGAGGAGCTGGTCCTCGGGAAGGTGCGGTGGCGTTACCGGCCGCTCAAGGACGGTCAGCGCTCGCTCTTCGCGCGGTCGCGCTGGGCGCTGTCCACCGTCCGGCCGGTGCTCTCCGACCGGTCGGCCTCCAGGCGCTTGCGGGCGCGGTAGGCGGCCACGTTGGCGCGCGTGGCGCAACGGTCCGAGCAGTACCGTCGGGAGCGGTTCGTCGAGGTGTCGAGGTAGGCGTTGCGACAAGGGGCCGCCTCGCACAGGCCCAGGCGGTCGACGCCGTACTCCGTGAGGTGGAAGGCGAGTCCCATCGCGGCGATCGCCGCGAAGCCCGCGGTCGCGTTCGACGGGTGGTCCGCGAGGTGCAGGTGCCACAGCGGGCGGCCGTCGTCGTCCCGCTGGTCGTGACCGGAGATCTGCGGGCTCACCGGGAACTCGAGGAGAAGTGAGTTCAGCAGGTCCACCGCGAGTGTCTCGTCACCCTTGTCCGCCGCCTCGAACACCAAGCGCAGCCGGGCCCGCACCGAGCGGAACCTGGTCACGTCGGCGTCTGTGGCGCGGCGGGCTGCCGACTGGTTGCCACCGAAGAGGCCGCGAACGGCCTCCACCGAGGTGAGCGAGTCCTTGCCCCGGACCGGTTCCTCGCTGTTCACGAGACGGACTGCGTAATCCGAGTAATAGGCCAATTCCACTTGTAGTCCTTACGGTGGCGCTCTATCGTCGTCAGTGCGGTCACGTAACAGATGATCGAGCTTCCAGGGTATTACGCGGTTCGGCTATGAAAGGGGCTTTCATGACCACCACGACCGGATCCATGGCGGGTACCGACTGGCAGGTCTGGCAGGAGAGCTGGGACCGGCAGCAGGAGTGGTACATGCCGGATCGCGAGGACCGGTTCCGGATCATGCTCGACATGGTCGAGGCCCTCGTCGGCCCCGAACCGCGCGTCCTCGACCTCGCCTGCGGCACCGGCACCATCACGGCCCGGCTCCTCTCCCGGTTCCCCAGGGCCATCAGTACCGGTGTCGACCTCGACCCCGCGCTGCTCACCATCGCTCGGGGCACCTTCGAGGGTGACGACCGCGTCACCTTCGTCACCGCCGACCTCAAGGAGCCCGACTGGCCGGCACGGTTGCCGTACGACTCGTACGACGCCGTCCTGACCGCCACGGCCCTGCACTGGCTGCACAGCGAACCCCTCGCGGCCCTCTACGGTCGGATCGCGGAGCTGGTCCGCGACGGCGGTGTCTTCATGAATGCGGACCACATGATCGACGAGACCACGCCCCGGATCAACGCGGCCGAGCGCGCCCAGCGTCACGCCCGCATGGATCAGGCCAAGGCGAACGGCGTCGTCGACTGGGCCGAGTGGTGGCAACTGGCTGCCAAGGACCCGGTTCTCGCCGAGCCGACCGCGCGCCGCTACGAGATCTACGGTGAGCACGCCGACGGCGACATGCCGTCCGCCGCGTGGCACGCGCGCGTGCTGCGCGAAAAGGGCTTCGCCGAGGCCCGCCCGGTGTGGTGCTCGCCGTCGGACACGCTGCTGCTCGCGGTCAGGTGACATGGGACGGTACACGCCGACGGAAGCGCGTTTCCGCTGACGAGGGCGGGGTCGTGCTCGACTCGCGGTGACCCCGGAGCCGCTGCCGGGAACTGCGGGGACGCGCAAAGGGCGGTACGGGCATCCCGTACCGCCCCTTCCTCGTGCGGCTACAGCACCTTGGACAGGAACGACTGCGTCCGTTCATGCTGCGGGTTCGTCAGCACGTCACGGGGATGGCCGGATTCGACCACCACACCGCCGTCCATGAAGACGAGCGAGTCGCCCACCTCGCGGGCGAAGCCCATCTCATGAGTGACTACGACCATCGTCATTCCGGACTCGGCGAGGTCGCGCATGACGTCGAGGACGTCCCCGACCAGCTCCGGGTCGAGCGCCGAGGTCGGCTCGTCGAACAGCATCAGCTTCGGGTCCATGGCGAGAGCCCGGGCGATGGCGACGCGCTGCTGCTGGCCGCCGGAGAGCTGGGAGGGGTAGTTGCCCGCCTTGTCGGCCAGGCCCACGCGCTCCAGGAGCTGCATGGCCCGTTCCCTGGCCTGGCCCCTGGCCATGCCCTTCACCTGGACCGGTGCCTCCATGACGTTCTCAACGGCCGTCATGTGCGGGAAGAGGTTGAAGCGCTGGAAGACCATGCCGATGTCCCGGCGTTTCGTCGCGACCTCGCGGTCGCGCAGCTCGTACAGCTTGTCGCCCTGCTGCCGGTAGCCGACCAGCTCGCCGTCCACGTACAGCCGCCCGGCGTTGATCTTCTCGAGGTGGTTGATGCACCGCAGGAAGGTCGACTTGCCGGAGCCGGAGGGGCCGATGAGGCAGAACACCTCGCCCGGCTTCACCTCCAGGTCGATGCCCTTGAGGACCTCGACGGGGCCGAAGGACTTGTGGACACCCTCGGCCTTGACCATCGGGGCGGAGGACTGCTTCGGCACGGAGTCCGTCTTGTTCATCTTGTCGGTCATGCGCTCACCGCTCCCTTCGGGCGGCCCAGGGACAGCATGTTGGCCTTCACCTTCTGCCACGGGGTCGGTGGCAGCTGGCGGCTGGAGCCGCGCGCGTAGTAGCGCTCGATGTAGTACTGGCCGACGCTCAGGACGGAGGTCATGAGCAGGTACCAGGAGGCGGCCACGAAGTACATCTCCACCGGGGCGCCGGAGGTCTGACCGATGTCCTGGGCGAAGCGGAAGAGTTCCTGGAACTGGACGGCCGCCACGAGCGAGGTCGTCTTCAGCATGTTGATCACTTCGTTGCCCGTCGGCGGCACGATGACGCGCATCGCCTGGGGGATGACGATCCGGCGCAGCGTCTTGCTGTGGCTCATGCCCAGCGCGTGGGCCGCCTCGGTCTGCCCCTCGTCCACGGCGAGCAGGCCTGCCCGGCAGATCTCGGCCATGTATGCCGCCTCGTTCAGACCCAGGCCGAGCAGCGCCGTCAGCAGCGGCGTCATGAAGTTCGACCAGGAGTCCTTGTAGAGCGGCATCAGGTTGATGTAGTGGAAGACCAGGCCCAGGTTGAACCACACGAAGAGCTGGACCAGCACCGGAGTGCCGCGGAAGAACCAGATGTAGAACCAGGCGATGGACGAGGTCACCGGGTTCTTCGACAGCCGCATCACGGCGAGGACGACACCGCCGACGATGCCGATCAGCATGGACAGGACCGTCAGCATCAGGGTCTTGCTCACACCGGTCAGGATGCGGTCGTCGAAGAAGTAATCCGGTACGGCGTGCCAGTTGATGTCGCCCTGGCTGAACGCGTAGATGATCGCGGCGAGCAGCGCGATCGCGATGACGGCGGCGACGTACCGCCCGTAGTGCCGGACCGGGATGGCCTTGATGGCCTGCGGTCCAGCCGCAGGAGTGCCCTTGCCCGCCGTCTTGTCGATGTCAACAGTCACGGGTCATACCTTTCAGTGGCCGCTGAGGGGCGGTCACTTGCCGCCGTTGATGACGGACTCCTTCAGCGCGCCGTCCGCGGCGCCCCACTTCTGAAGGATCTTCTGGTACTCGCCGTTCTTGATGATCGCGTTCATCGCCGCCTGCAGGGCGTCGCGCAGCTTGGTGTTGCCCTTGGCGACCGCGACGCCGTAGGGGGCGGCCTCGACCTGCTGGCCGACGATCTGGAAGTCCTTGCCGCCGCCCGACGTCTTCACCGCGTACGCGGCGACGGGGAAGTCGGACGACACCGCGTCGGCGCCGCCGGAGCGCAGCCGGGTCTGCGCCTGCTGGTCGTCGTCGAAAGGCTCGATGGTGAGTTTCTTGCCGCTCGGACACTTCTTGGCCTCGGTCTTGGCCAGGTCCTCCGAGACCGTGCCGCGCTCCACCGCGACCTTCTTGCCGCACAGGTCCGACCAGCCCGTGATGCCGCCGGTGTCGCCCTTGCGCGTGTAGATGGACACGCCCGCAGAGAGGTAGTCGACGAAGTCGACACCCTCGCCGACCTTCTTGCCGGTCTGCGGGTCGATGCCCTGCTGGCGGCTCTTGTTGTCGGTCATCGCCGACATGGCGATGTCGTAGCGCTTCGAGCGGATACCCGTGAGGAGGGCGTCGAACGTGCCGTTGTCGAACTGGAACTGCACGCCGAGCTGCTTGCCCATGGCGTCGGCCAGGTCGGGGTCGATGCCGGTCGTCTTGCCGGACTTGTCCTTGAACTCGACCGGCGCGTACGCGATGTCCGAGCCGACCTTGATGACACCGGCCTGGCGGATCTCGGCCGGGAGCTTGTCGGCCAGCGGGGCCGATGCGTTGCCCGAGCCGCCGTCCTTGTTCTTCGTCTGGTCGCCGCAGCCGGTGAGCAGCAGGGTGCCCGCGACCGCGATGGCGCCGACCGCAGCTATCCGGGAGTGCGTGGCGGTTGTGCGGCGGGCGGAGCTTGCGGTCATGGTGGTTCCTCCGGCGGGATGGGAAAGCCGATGGGGCGACGAGAACACACACCATTGGGTGTTGCGACCTCGCGTGGTTGAGGCATCTTGCCATTCGGACTTGCGCATTCAGGCGACCCGCTATGTCAAAATCGGATAACGGGTGATCCCCGCGCCACGCACAGACGGCCGATCAAGGCCGGACCTTGTACGGAATTCCCCCCTTCCGACCGGAAGATCTTCGGCGTGTCTCAAGATGCGGTCACTCGCGCGCCGTCCGTGGAGATCGTGAGCGGGCACGACGCCCCCTTGTCCATGTTTCCGGGCATGAGTCATCTCACCAGGTGTGTGACCTTAGTGTTATGGACTCGTCCCGGACGGCATCTGTCCGGTAAGAAGGTTCCTTACACCCCGAATCCGGGGCTCAGGGCGCGTGTGCGGCGCGCCCGTCGCGTATGTCCCCGTGCGTATCACTCATCTGGGCCATGCGCGGTGCCCGTCCACGCCTCGAGCAGGAGTGGCCACCCTCGAACAATGAAACTTAAGGGGTACAACACAGTGGCAGCGGAGATCGTCAATCCTCGCAGCGACAGCAGTACGGATCAGGACGGCGGGCCCTCGCCCCACGATTCCTTCGACCCGGCGTTCGCGCTGCACCGCGGTGGCAAGATGGCCGTGCAGGCCACCGTGCCGATCCGTGACAAGGACGACCTGTCCCTCGCGTACACGCCCGGCGTCGCCCGGGTGTGCACGGCCATCGCGGAGCAGCCGGAGCTGGTCCACGACTACACGTGGAAGTCGTCCGTGGTCGCCGTCGTGACCGACGGCACCGCGGTGCTGGGGCTCGGTGACATCGGTCCCGAGGCCTCCCTTCCCGTGATGGAGGGGAAGGCGATCCTGTTCAAGCAGTTCGGCGGGGTGGACGCGGTCCCGATCGCCCTCGACTGCACGGACGTGGACGAGATCGTCGAGACGGTGGCCCGGCTCGCGCCCTCCTTCGGGGGCGTGAACCTGGAGGACATCTCGGCGCCGCGGTGCTTCGAGGTCGAGCGCCGGCTCCAGGAGCGGCTGGACATCCCGGTCTTCCACGACGACCAGCACGGCACGGCCGTGGTGACGCTGGCGGCCCTGCGCAATGCCGCGCGGCTGACCGGGCGGGGGCTCGGCGATCTGCGGGCCGTCATCTCCGGTGCGGGCGCGGCCGGGGTCGCCATCGCGAGGATGCTGGTCGAGGCGGGGATCGGCGATGTGGCGGTCGCCGACCGCAAGGGCATCGTGTCGCTCGACCGGGACGACCTGACGCCGGTCAAGCAGGAGCTCGCGCAGTTCACGAACAAGGAGGGGCTGAGCGGATCGCTGGAGCACGCCCTGGCGGGCGCCGACGTCTTCATCGGCGTCTCCGGCGGCACGGTCCCGGAGGAGGCCGTGGCCTCGATGGCCGAGGGTGCCTTCGTCTTCGCGATGGCCAACCCGAACCCCGAGGTGCACCCGGACGTCGCGCACAAGTACGCGGCCGTGGTGGCGACCGGGCGGTCCGACTTCCCGAACCAGATCAACAACGTGCTGGCCTTCCCCGGGATCTTCGCGGGCGCGCTGCGAGTGCGGGCGTCCCGGATCACGAAGGGGATGAAGATCGCGGCGGCCGAGGCGCTGGCGGCGGTCGTCGGGGACGACCTGGCAGCCGACTACGTGATCCCGTCGCCCTTCGACGAACGGGTCGCGCCCGCGGTGACGGCCGCGGTCGCCGCTGCCGCGCGGGTGGACGGGGTTGCCCGGCGCTGACCCTCGCGAGGTGGGCGGGATGTGCGTGACCCTCCCACCACTCACCCGTGCGGGATTGCTGCGGGGCGGAGACGGCGTGCGGTGACGTTCTCTGCCCGGCGCCCCTGCGCGTAAGACGGCCGGAGTAGTTGTGGGCGAGCCTGAGCTGCGCTCACCTGTTCCGGCCGTCTTCCCGTACGCCGCCCCGGGCGCTGTTCGTGCTCGACCTGCGGGACGGACGGCGCGGGAGCCGCGAGGAGTTCATCCGGCCCGGGCGGACCGTCGCGCCCGCGCCGGCGGGACGTGTGTCACAACCGGTCCTGGTTCCGTCGTCCCCCGGTGACCCCTATCGTCAAGGTCATGTTCGCTGCCTACGCCGCCCGCATCGACCGCGACCACCCCCTCACCGGCCTTGAGTTGGGAGAGCGCCCGGCTCCCGAGCGGAGGCCCGGATGGACGACCGTGAACGTCAAGGCCGCCTCCCTCAATCACCATGATCTCTGGTCCCTCCGGGGCGTCGGTCTCACCGAGGACAGGCTGCCCATGATCCTCGGCTGTGACGCGGCCGGTGTCGACGAGGACGGCAACGAGGTCGTCCTCCACTCCGTCATCGGCCAGAGCGGCCACGGCGTCGACCCCGACGAGCCCCGCTCGATCCTCACCGAGCGCTACCAGGGCACCTTCGCGGAGCAGGTCTCCGTACCCACGTGGAACGTCCTTCCCAAGCCCAGGGAGCTCTCCTTCGAGGAGGCCGCCTGCCTCCCGACCGCCTGGCTGACCGCTTACCGGATGCTCTTCACCAACGCCGGCGTGCGTCCCGGCGACTCCGTCCTCGTCCAGGGTGCGGGCGGCGGTGTCGCCACGGCCGCGATCGCTCTGGGCAAGGCCGCCGGTCTACGGGTCTTCGCCACCAGCCGTGACGAGGCCAAGCGCAAGCGGGCACTGGAACTCGGCGCCGTGGAGGCCCTGGAGTCCGGGGCGCGGCTGCCGCAGCGGGTGGACGCGGTCATCGAGACCGTCGGCGCCGCCACCTGGTCCCACTCCGTCAAGTCCCTGCGGCCCGGCGGCACGCTCGTCATCTCGGGCGCCACCAGCGGCGACCGTCCCTCCCATGCCGAGCTCACCCGTATCTTCTTCCTGGAGCTCAAAGTCGTCGGTTCCACCATGGGGTCCAAGGACGAGCTGGAGGATCTGCTCTCCTTCTGCGCCGCCACCGGCGTGCGGCCCGTCATCGACCAGGTCCTTCCGCTCGACCGGGCCCGTGAGGGCTTCGAACGTCTGGAGACGGGCGACCAGTTCGGCAAGATCGTGCTGACCACGAACTGACTCACTCCTGAATATCCGGCCACGGCGGGCCCGGAACCTTCCGGGTCCGCCGTTCACGTTCCCGCACCATCACGTGTCACCTATGTCACCTGCTCCTCGCCCTGACCGCCCGCCCCGGTGTCCCCTCCGAGGTCCTCGCCGATCACGGGGTGACGTGGCCGTGGAGCGGCTGCTGTGGGGCGGGGGAGAAGCGAAGACCGGGTGAGCGTGGCGGTGGGGCTCGGTCAAGGGGGCACCTAGGGTGGATACCTCGGTCGTCCCGATCCTTTGGAGAATCCGTGCCCGAGAGTTCGCCGTCGCCCGTCTCCGAACCCCTGCCTGTGGAGTTCACCTCCGCTGCGGGGCCCGTCCGGGAGGCGGTGACCAAGCTCGGTGGACAGCCCGTGTGGCTGGAGGAACCGCAGTGGCCACTGTCGCGCCGGACCGGTGAACCCCTGCAGTTTCTCGGGCAGTTCGCCCTTGAGAGTGGTGCGCTGGGCTATCTGTTCATGGCGGGGGACGACACCGACGGGACATTCGACCCCGAGGGCGGTGAGAACGCTCTCCTCGTCCAGCCGGGCGGCCGAGTCCCGGGATTCGTCTCCGTGCGAGCCCAGGCGGAGGGGCCGACCGCGGGCGCCGACCATCTGCCGCGCCCGGCCGGGGAGGGCGGCACCGATCCGGACGGACACGCCTGGCAGTTCCTTGGTGGCCCTGGGGTCGAACCACGCTGGCTCCAGGGCGAGGAGACTCCGGGCGACGGCTGGCGCCTCCTCGTTCAACTCGACTCCGGCCGCCTGCCGTTCCATGTCAACTTCGGTGACTCCGGCGTCGGCTATGCCTTCACCTCACCCGACGCCAAGGAAGGACGCTTTTTGTGGCAGTGCATGTGAGCCGCTTCCGCTGCCGGGTCAGGTGACGTCGGGCCCCTCGGCCAGGGGCACGACAGCCGGCGTCACCCCCAGTAGGTCGGAGGCATCACTTCTTCCCTGATCGGAGTGTCGCCCCGATGTGCGCTGCCGCGGTCGACAGATGGTGGCGGGCGTCGCGGACCTGTTCTTCGGTCACTCCGTGGTCGCGGGCCGCGTCGCGGATGTCGTCACGGAAGCGGTCCAGTAGACGGTCGAGCGCGCGGGCCGGGTCACCCGGGAAGTCCTCGTGCGCCCAGGAGGGTTCGTACGTGCCGGGGAAGTCCTCGGTGGTCGTCGAGTACTCCGGTTCCTCCGCCGTCTTCGGCGCGCCTGGCGCTCCCTTGCGTCCGACGCCGAAGTCCTTTCCGAACTCCTTGCCGAAGCTCTTCCCGAACTCGCCGAACTCCTTGGCCAGTTCGGTCAGCCCCTCTCGTACACCCGTCGGCCAGTCGCCTCGCGTGAAGTGGTCCTGGACCTGATCCTGGACCCGCCGTGCCATGCGCTGCAGCTCCTCCTGTGCCTGGGCGCGCGCCCGCTCCTGGGCCTCGGTGGCCTGGCGGCGTGCCCGCTGGGCCTCCTCACGGGCTCGCCGGCTCTCATCCTTGGCGCGCCGGGCCTGCTCCTTCCACTCCTGCTTGACGCGACGCATCTCCTCTTTGGCGGCGCGCCATGACTCCTTCTCGGGTTGGTCGCCGTACCCGCCGCCGTGCTCCTCGGTGCCGCGCCGGGCCTCGGTGGCCGCGGCCCGCATCTCGCGGCGCAGATCGCCTGCCGCGCCCCGGACGTCCGCCTGGATCTCGGCGGCCAGCTCCGCGACCGACTCGCGGATCTCCAGTTCCAGGTCGGCCAGCTCACCGCTGCGGTCGGCCAGTTCCGCGCGGCCCGCGTCCGTGATCGCGTACACCTTGCGGCCGCCCTCGGTGGTGTGTGTGACCAGACCCTCGGCCTCCAGCTTGGCCAGCCGCGGGTAGACCGTGCCCGCGGATGGTGCGTACAGCCCCTGGAAGCGCTCCTCCAGCAGCCTTATCACCTCGTATCCGTGGCGTGGCGCCTCGTCGAGCAGCTTCAGCAGGTAGAGCCGCAGTCGTCCATGGGCGAAGACGGGAGGCATGTCAAAGTCCCTTCCGCTCGGTCGGATCGCCGGTCGCGCCGTCAGGGGAACGGTCGGACGCGTCGGCGGTGTCGCTGGTGGTGGCCGGGGACGGGTGTGCGGGCGGCGTGTCCCGGGACAGGGACGGGTCCGCCGGCTCGTGGGGCTCGGGAGCGTGGCGTGGCTCGGGTATCGCGTCCTGGGCCTCGGTCGGCGAGGCGTCTTGTGGTGTGTCCCATGGCTCGTCCTCCGCGGGTGGGCGACGCAGGAGAGCGATGGAGCCGGAGACCGTGGTCGCCTTCAGCTGTCCGTTGCCCCCGCCCAGGCGGCCCGCGATCTTCTTTGCACCCCACTGGCCGGTCACACGCAGATCGTCGAAGGCGTTCGAGACGGCGCCGCTCGCCGTGTTCGCCTCGATCTCGGTGTCCACCGGGTGGGGGAGCCGGATGGCGATCTCGCCCGAGACGTTCGTCAGGCGGGCGTCGGTGGGGCCGCTCGTGGGGCCCAGGTCCAGGATGATCGAGCCGCTCACCGAGTCCGCCCTCACGAGTGAGCAGGCGCCTTCGATGACGGTCAGATCGCCGGAGACGGAATTGAGCCGCAACTCACCGGTGACTCCCTGGGCCTCCACGCTCCCTGACACCGTCGTGGCGCGGACCGGGCCGGAGAGGCCGACCAGGGTGGTCCCTCCCGTGACGCCCTTCACCTCGGCGCCCCCGTCGATCCCGGAGACCACGGCGTTGGCGCCGATCACGCCGACCTCCACACGTGTGGACGCGGGGACGGCCAAGGAGACCACCGCGCTGCGGCGCCAGCCCTTGCGGTCGAGCCACTTGAGGAAGCCCTTCCAGGGGAGGTCGTCGTACGCCACGGTCAGGGTGCCGTCCTTCTGCGTCACCGTGAGCGGCGGGCCCTCCATGTCCGAGACCTCCAGACGGGCGGAACTCTCCTCGGTGCCCACCACGTTCACCGTTCCGTTGACGGTGCGCACGTGGAGTGCTGTCACGGGGGCATCGAAGGTGAGCTTCCTCGGCTCTGCGACGGACCACTCGGGCATGGTGCTGACCTCCTCGGCCGATACGGACGCGGCGCATGCAACACGCCATATCGCGTCTTTCGCTATTCACGATATATCGCGGCTGCGGGAAGTCAAGACACTCATTCAGGTGAACAATCGATGAGAAAAGTGAAGAAATCGCCCTAATGCTGGGCAGTCAGCTCCCAGGTCCCCGGCCCAGGCGGCGGGACTCCCGCTCGCGGTCCGGCGGCCGCGTCACCGCGGAGGGGGGCACCTCGGGGGGCGTACTCCGGCGCACGGCGCGCCGGAGCCTGGTTGGGACGCGATGTACGTGATCTGGCCCGTCCGGTCCGGCCCGGTCCGATCACGCGGCCGACGGCCGGCCGCCGAGGTCGCGCACCGGACCTCGCGGCCCGCCCGACCTCGTGCGCCCCGGCCCGTCGTACCTCGGGGAGGCCTACTCGTCGTCCTCGTCGTCCAGTCGTGCCAGCCAGGTCGCCAGCCGCTCCACCGGCACCTCGAAGTCCGGGTTGAGGTCGACGAAGGTACGAAGCTGCTCGGCGAGCCACTCGAAGGTGACTTCCTCCTCGCCGCGCCGCTTCTCCAGTTCCTCGATGCCGCGGTCGGTGAAGTACATCGGTGGTGCTCCGTGGGTTTGGTGAAGGGGTAGGAGACGACAAGAAAAAGGATAGGCGTGAGTGCGGCGGTCCAGTGTGGCGCGCGAGGCTCTCGCGCGGTGACCACCGTCCCGCTAGCCTGCGCAGCGGCCGGCGGGACCACAGGGCCCGGGGGAGACGGGGATGCCATGGCGGACGAGTCGGCGCGAATAGCGCGCATCGAGATGCCGGACGGAACGCCTGTGTGGGCCCGGATATCCGGGGCCGGGGAGCTCGGCGTGCCGTCCGGGGAGCTGTCGTACACGGACACGGGATTCACCGACCGGGTGGAGGCGCAGGTCGAGAGCCTTCACTCCGTCGTGACCAGCGTGGCGCGTTCACTGGCGGGACCGCTGCGCGCGGTGCGGCCGGACGAGGTCAGCGTCGAGTTCGGGATCGAACTGACCGCGAAGGCGGGCAAGGTGGTCGGTCTGCTCGCGGACGGCGAGGCCAAGGCCGGCATCACGGTCACCCTCACCTGGCAGGGCGGCCCCCCCTCCCCCGACACGCCCGAAGGGACCCCGTCCGGCGCGACGGCCGACACGCCGGCGGCCGCACCGTCCGCCTCCGCGGGTGACCCGCGCGCGGGTGCGTCCCCCGGCGCGCGGGTGCACGGCGGCGCCGCAGCCGCCGACGGCGGGGGCAGGGCATGACGGACGGGCACGCCCGGGGCGCGTCGAGCGGCCTCGACGCGGCCCGCCGTGCGCTGCGTGAACTCGTCCTGGCCGCGACCGTGCGCATCCATCGGGCCGGGGTCGGGTATGCACCCGACGAGCCGGGCACATTCCTCGGCAGTGGGTTCTTCATCGCGCCGAACTGGGTTCTGACCTGCGCACATGTGGCATTGAGCGGGGAGGGGGGTGAGGTCACCGTGGTCCATGAGACCGGGCCGGGACGGGGTACGTCCGCGGTGGCAGGTTCCGTCGCCGCCGCGGTCCCGGAACACACGGGGACTGCCGTGCGCGGCAACTGGCCGGCCCCGGACCTCGCACTCGTCCAGCTGCGTGAGCCCGTCGACCACGCGTGCGTGTACGTCTCCGAACGGCCCGCCGCGTATTACGGCGAGGGCAGCGTCTACTACGCCGGCTGGACCGTGATGGGCGGCCAACTGCAGGCCCTCGACGGGCCCCTCGCGGTGCGGGGCACCCTGGGAGGTTGGTCCTCGGGCGTGCAACTGCGCCTCGGCGAGAACGAGTTGCCGCGCGGCGTCTCCGGAGGGCCCGTCATCGACCCCGTACGAGGCGAGGTCATCGGCGTCCTGAAATCGCGGTCGGACCAGGGCGGCGGTGGCACCTCCACGGGAATCGAGCAGTTACGGACACTGTCCGTGGCCCGGGGTGAGATGCGGGCCGAGCACGACGACCTCTACCAGGCCGTCTTCCACGCCCATGATCGCTACCACCGGGACCGGCAGCGGAACCCCGACGCCGGCCGGCCCACCTGGATCGACGTGCAAAGCCGGCTCGGAGTGCGACCCGGACGCGCGCTCAGCCCGGACGAGCGGATCCAGTTACTGGGCCGACTCGCGGACCTGCCGCCCCCGGCCGGAACCCGTGGCCTGCTCGACATTCTGGAGTCACTGCCGGACCTCCGGGACGCGATCCCCCAGCCTGCGCCGCGCGGCTGGCGCGACGGCCTCGGCGCGCTGTACGAGGGAGCGCGCCAGGACGGGGCGCTGGAACTCGTCCTCGACTACGCGATGCGTGTCATGTCCGCCGAACGTCCCTTCGCGGCGCCCGGTACGCGTGACGCGGAACAGGCGCTGTGGGAATGGGTGCGGCACAGCGCGGAGGGCCTCGACCAGCGCTACCGCAGAAGCCTGGCCCAGCAGCGGATCGAACTGTTCCGGTCGCGGCCCCGCCCCGGGGTGTCCCCGCTGCCCGCCGCCGTTCCCGGGGTGCCGACCGGTCCCGTGCCGCTCGTGCCGCCGAACGGCTCGCCACGCGGACTCGATCCGTCCCTGGTTCACGACCCAGCGCGCGAGGAGCACGCCAAGGCGCACGCCACCGATCGCGCGCCCCGCCCGTCCGCCCTGCTCGAACTCGTGCAGCGGGGCTGGGAACCGGACCGCTGCGACGGGCGGATCTCCGTGGCCCGCCCCGACGGAGAGGTCGTCCGCCTCGATGAGGCCGAGCGGCTGCCGTTGGCGGAGCTACCCCAGCTTCTCGCCGGCCCGCTCGCCGAGGCCTTTCGCCACTGTGACCGGCCCGGTCGGCCCGCCGTGCTGCAGGTCGCACTGCCCCGTACGCTGCTCGGACTGGACGTGGACGCCTGGCAGTTGGACGCGGATGATGTGCCACTCGGTGTCGCACGCCCCGTGGTCGTGCGCTGTGCCGACCGCGATCAATTGCCCGACGGGGACGAGTTCGGGCCGTTCGAGAAGGACCCGGTGGCGGTCGACGAGGAGCAAGGGGAGCGGGAGGCCCGCTGGCGCTGGGTCCACGCACACGACGCCCAAGGCGAAGTCCTCGACTGTGACGACGGACTGCCGATACCCGTACCGCCGCTGGACCGGCTCCGGGGACTGCCCCACGGCGCGGTCCCGATCCTGTGCCGTTACGGGGACCGGCAGTTCGAGGACGACGCCGTGGCGCTCGCGCGGATCGTGCACGGCGGCTTCGGTGTCGCGCTGTGGCGCCGCTGGCGCGGCCGACGGGACGCCGTGTGCGGGGAGTTCCACCGCCGGGCCGGCGACACGGTCGCCGGGGCGGGCAGTGCCGAACGCCTTCCGGAACTGGTGCACGAGTTGCGGGCAGGGCTGCGCGCGGGCCGGGCGGAGACGTACTGGGCCGACGGCATCGCTCTGTACTACGACGATCCGCACCACCCCCTGCCCGGGAGCGGCGACCTGCTGGAGGCGCCGTGAAGCGACCGAGCCGAAGGCCGTACGGCGCCCTTACCAGGCTCCGTGCGGATCGATACCGTGATGCAGGTTCGACGGCTGCCATGGCGGACGAGTGACGACGAGGACCGGACCATGACCGAATCCAGCGAGTGGCTCATCTACCGAGGCGCCGGGGAACCCCACGACGGGATCGATCACCTGCCCGCGCCCCCGCCGTGGCGTGACTTCAGGGGCCGGGACGCGGCCCGCACGGGCACCGACGGCGACGGGTCGGAGGACCGCAGGCTCGGGGCGTACCGGCATCTGGCCGAACTGCACCGACCCGGTGCCGAGGAACTCGAGATGATCAACGCGGCGCTGTATCTGCGCCGTCCCCTGCTCGTCACCGGCAGTCCGGGGACGGGCAAGAGCACCCTGGCACACTCCGTCGCCTACGAACTGGGGTTGGGTAACGTCCTGCGGTGGTCCATCGTCAGCCGTTCCACCCTCCAGGACGGCCTCTACCACTACGACGCCATCGCCCGGCTCCAGGACGCGCAGATCGCCGCCCAGGGTGGGGGAGGCACCGCGGCGGGTGCCCCCGGCGCGGTGGAGAACATCGGCGGCTACATCCGCCTCGGACCCCTCGGCACCGCCCTGCTGCCCTCCGACACCCCGCGTGTGCTGCTCATCGACGAGCTCGACAAGAGCGACATCGACCTGCCCAACGACCTGCTCAACGTGTTGGAGGAGGGCGAGTTCCCGATACCCGAACTGGAGCGGCTCGCCGACCGGTTGCCGAACGGCGAGGCCGAGGTGCTCACCGCCGACGGCACCAAGGCGCTCGTGCGCGACGGACGGGTCCGCTGCCGCGCCTTCCCCTTCGTGGTCCTGACGAGCAACGGGGAACGCGACTTTCCCGCTCCGCTGATGCGCCGGTGCATCCACCTGCAGCTCGGCCGCCCCGACCACAGGAGACTCGCCACCTTCGTACGTGCCCACCTGGGCGACGAGGCGGCCCGCGCCGGTGACGATCTCATCACGCACTTCCTGGAGCGCTCCCGTAGCGAACTCCTCGCCGCGGACCAGCTGTTGAACGCGATCTACCTCACCGACGCGGCCGCCCCGCCCAGCCGCGACCGCCTGGCCGACCTGCTCATCCAGCGACTCGACCGCCCGAGGTGACGTGCTGATGCCCGATGCCGCGGCGCGCCATGGTCCGGTCCCTCCCGGCGAGGGTCCCGACACCGGGCGCCCCGGCATGCCCGGGGGCGACCCGATCGCCGAACTGATCGCCCGGTTGCGGGGAATCGGGCTCGACCCGGACGCCGAGGAACTGTGCGACGCCCTCTGGCTGGCCCGCTGGGCACGTCCCGCGTGTTCAGGCCAGGACGATGCGCCGGAGCGGCCGGCCCGGTCCGCCGTGCGGGGCGTACGATCCGGTGCGTCGCTGCCGGGCGGCGTCCCGGTCGCGGATCGGTCCCACGCCGATCTGTCCCCGCCCGGACCGGTGCCCTACGAGGCGGGAGGCGACCAGCGCGTCGCCCTGTACCCGGTGCCCCGGCACGGCGGGGCGCGGGAGAGGGAGCAGGGAGGGACCACGGCGCTACCGGTCGGCGTACCCGTTGCCCCCGTGCTCCCAGCGCCACTCGAACTCCAGCGCGCACTCAGGCCGTTGCAGGGGTACCGGAGTGCCGCGCCACCTCGCAGGTCGGTGCTCGACGAAACGGCGACGGCGGAACTGAGTGCCCGGGCCGGCGGTCTGGTGCTGCCCGTCTTCCGTGCGGTGACCCGGGCCGACGCACGGCTCCAGCTGGTGATGGACGCCTCGTCGTCGATGCGTGTCTGGGACCGCATGTTCGTCGAACTGGAGCAGGTCTTCGGCCAGTTGGGAGCGTTCCGGGACATCCAGGTCAGCCATCTGCACGAGGGGCCCGACGGCAAGCCCGCCGTCAGTCACAGTCCCGAACCGAAGGCCGCGCCGCTGCACTCCGCCGACCGGCTGAGCGACCCGACGGGCCGTCGCGTCACCCTTCTGGTCAGCGACTGCGCGGGTCCCCTCTGGCGCAGCGGTCACGCCCACCGGCTTCTGTACCAGCTGGCCCGGCAGGCCCCCGCCGCAGTGCTCCAGCCGCTGCCGCAGCGGATGTGGAACCGCACCCGGCTTCCCGTCACCTACGGCGAGTTGAACCGCGGCGAATCACTGGGCGGTGCCGCGGCGCTCCGGGTGCGCACCCCGGCCGGCCGGCCCCCGGAGGCGCGACGGGGCGCCCTCCCGTTGCCGGTGCTGCCGCCCGAGCCGGTGGCCCTCGGCGCCTGGGCGCGGCTGCTGTCCGGGGCGGGCGCGGGGCCGGTGGCCGGCGCCGTGGGCTGGGTGCGCGCCGATCAGCAGCCCGCCCCGGCGGCGCGACCGGGCCGCCGCCCGTCCGCACTCGAACTGGTCAGCCGCTTCCGCTCCACCGCATCCCCGGCCGCGGGCCGGCTGGCCGTCTACCTCGCCGCGGCCCCGCTGTGCCTGCCGGTGATGCAGTTGGTGCAGCGGACCATGCTTCCCGACTCCGGGCCGTCCGAACTGGCCGAGGTCCTACTGAGCGGCCTGGTCTCACGTGCCAATGAGGGCCACGGCAGCGACGGCGTCCCGTGGTACGAGTTCGCGCCCGGGGTGCAGGAGTCACTGCTGTCACCGCTCGGCCGGGACGAGGCCATGCTGGTGCTCAAGCACTGCTCGGAGTACATCGAGCAGCGCTTCGGCAAGGGCGGTCCCAACTTCCCCGCGCTGGCCCTCGCGCAACTGGGCGACGGCGCCTCGGCACGTCCGTACACACCCGGCGCCGGACGTCCGGAGGAGAACGGGGACGGCGGCGCCGCCCTGGTTCCCCAGCCCTTCGCCGAGGTCGCCGCACGCGTCCTGGAACGCTTCATGCCGCTACCCCGGCAGTCCGCCCTCTACGGCAGCCAAGGCCGCGCGGAACCGGCCACGGAGCGCCCGACGCACCCCGTGGTCGTACGGGCCCGGTCGCTGGTCGAACGGTTCGACCGGGATGGCATGGTGCAGGACCTCATCGACGCCGTGCAACTGCTGCGGGGCGCCACGGAGCATGAGCCGGCGGTCGGGACCGATCCCGAACTGTGGGCCGAGTACGCGCACTGCGTACTGCGGCTGTGGGAGGTACTGGGCGGCGCGGACCTGTTGCGCGAGGCGGAGGCGGCGGCGGACCGGGCCGTGGCCCACCCCCGCGCCCTGCGCGAGAGGGCCGTGCTCGCCCGGGTGCTGCGCGCCGCCGCCACCGACCGCAGGCGCCACGGCGACAAGCGCGGCGCACTGGAACTCCTGCGCCGTGGGGACCGTGAGTACGCCGTGGCCTGCGCGGCCCCCGAGCTGGACGAGAAGGAGGCGCTCGGCCTCACCCTGGAGCGCGTCGGCGGACTGGAGTCGCAGTGGCTCCTCGGCGGTGACAGCGCGGTGCTGCAGGGCGCTGTCGGCATGCTCGAGGCGTTCGCCGACGCCTGGCCCGACCGGCGTGACCGGCCGCCCGGCCTGGCGCTCGCCCACGGCCGGATCCTGCTGCGCCTGTCGGGCGCCACCGCCGACCCGGAGCAGGCCCGCCTGTACGCGGAGCAGGGCGCGCAGTCCCTGCGGAACGCGCTGGACACCGGCTCCGAGGCTGGCCGCGAGGCCCACGCCGGGAACCCGCGTGAGCGAGTCCGCGTCATCCTCGACCTGGTGGACGCGCTGCTGCGGTCCGGCGGCCCCCTGGACGACGCCCAGGCCCGCGTCGACGAGGCACTCGCACTGACCAGGGACCAGAGCGTGCGCGCCTCCCTCCTGATGCGCGCCGGACGCATCAGGGTGGCCCGCTACGCCGAGACGGGAGACCCGCGCGAACTCCAGGAGGCGGCGGACCGCTTCGCACAGGCGTCCCAGCGCATGCCGCGGGACGCGCCCGCACACGCCGAAGTGCTCGCCGAATGGGGCGAGGTACTGCTGCGTCGGGCCACGATGGAGAGCGGCCTTCGCTCCCAGGAGCCGCTGTCCCGGGCGATTCGGGTGCTGCGCGACTGCCGGACGGAAACCCCCGTCGGTGGCCGGCAGCTCGCGCACTGCCTCCTGCTGCTGGGCCGGGCGCTGATGCTCCGCTACCGGGTCCGGGGCGACCGCGTCGACCTGCGTGAGGCCGAGCATCTCTTCGGACTCGCGGCGGCGGAGGCAGACGATCCACTGCTGGCGGCCCGCTGCTGGCTGGAGGGGGGACAGGTCCAGTTCGAGGCGTACCAGAGCCTGGGGCGGCCCGCGCGCCTCGACGAGGCGGTCGACGCGTTCCGGGCAGCCGCCGAGGCGGCCCGGGAAGCGGAGGAGAAACCCGAGACGGACCGCCGGCGGCAGGAAGCCGTGGAGCTATGCGCGCAGGCGCACCACTGGCGGGGTATGTCCTATGAGGCGGCGGCCCGTCCGCGTGCGGCCCGCGAGGCGTACCGGGCCGCACGGACCGAGTGGTCGAGGCTGCCGGAGGACCACGTCAGCACGGGTGAGCCGACGGCACGACAGACGGCGCAGCGGCTGGCGGAGTTGGAGTGAGCGGGGCGAGCGGAGAGGGACCGGGCCATGGGCACACGGGATGAATCGCCTTCCGGGGCATCGGACGAGGGAGTGCGCCGGACGGATTCGTGGGAGCCGGTGCCGGATCTGCTGGAGCTGGACCTGGGCGAGCTGAGGACGATCGAGCATCCGGTGCTGCGCGAGGTGCTGGCGGAACTGCGGGAGCGGGCGTCACAGCCGAGCGAGATGCTCTGGGGGTTCAACAACGCCTTTTGACGGGGCGGAGTCCGGAAGACCGTCAGGGGCTGCTCACCGGCTGCGGTCGCCGTGCATCACTTTCGGTCGAATTCCACGCCCAATCAGTCAGCTGCGAACGGATGTGTTTGTGCCGGTCCGTGGGCAGGCATGGGGTTCCACACGGGCAGGGGGCTGCGCCGCGGTGGTCGGACCGCCGGAGCGCGAGCCGTACGGCATGGGGGTGCTGGAGTGTCGCCACAGGCCGCTCCCCCGCACACCCCGGAACCCTTCCCGTTCCGGCAGTTCATCGTGAAGGTCCACGGCCGCTGCAATCTGGCCTGCCGGTACTGCTATCTCTACGAGGGGCCCGACCACACCTGGCGCGATCGGCCCGCTGCCGCGACGCCCGAGGTCCTGGACCGCACCGCCCACCGCATCGCCGAGCACGCCCGCACCCATGATCTTCCGGCGGTGTCCCTGGTCCTGCACGGGGGCGAACCACTGCTGGCGGGCGCGGCCGCGCTGGCGCGCTTCACCGACCTCGTCGGCGGTCTGGTTCCGGGCACCTGCACCGTCCACGCCACCGTGCAGACGAATGCCACCCTCCTCACCGAGCGACACGCGGCCACCCTGGCCGAGCACGGCATCCGTATCGGTATCAGCCTCGACGGCGGCCTCGCCGCCCACAACACGCGGCGCGTCGACCGGTCGGGCCGCCCGTCCTGGCCGGCCGCCTCCCGCGGCGCGCGCCTGATCGCCGACCGGTTCCCGGGGGCATACGCCGGAATCCTCACGGTGGTGGACCCGACGCTGGACCCGCTGGAGACGTACGAGTCCCTGCTCGCCCTGCGCCCGCCGGCCCTGGATCTGCTGCTGCCACACGGGAACTGGTCGGCTCCGCCGCCGTACCTGGACGGAACCGGCACTCCCTACGGTGACTGGCTGTGCACCGTCTTCGACCGTTGGTGGGGAGCCGGGCGGCGGGAGACCCGGGTGCGACTGTTCGAGGAATGCCTCGCGCTGTTGCTGGGGCTGCCGGCCGCCACGGAGTCACTGGGCCTCGCGCCCTTCGACGCGGTGGTGGTGGAGACGGACGGGTCCATCGAGCAGGTGGACTCGCTGAAATCGGCATACGAGGGGGCCGCGGAGACGGGGCTGGACGTGTTCCGGCACGGCTTCGAAGAGGCGCTGCGCCATCCCGGCGTCGCGGCCCGGCAGGCGGGCGCGGCCGCCCTGGCGGCGGAATGCCGGTCGTGCCCGTTGCTCAAGGTCTGCGGGGGCGGCCACTATGCCCACCGCTACCGAGCCGGAAACGGCTTTGTAAATCCGTCCGTTTACTGCGCTGACCTGCAGCGTTTCATTCGCCATGTGGCGAAGCGGCTCACGGACGACGCAGCGCCGGCCCTCCTGGCGTCCGCTCCCGTCCCACCGCCCGCCTCATGGGAAGGGAGTACCCGGTGATCCTTCCGGCGGTCCCCGACCGGGCCCTGGCCGAACTCGGCCGTACCGAGGGCAGCCCTGACACGCTTGCGCTTCTCGTACGTGACCAGGACACCCGGCGATTGCTGCTGCTGCGGGCGGTGCTCGATACGGCGGACGGGGCGGACAGCACAGTGTGCCCGGCCGCGGCGCGGAGGCGGATGCGGGAGGACTGGGCGCTGCTGGTCGAGGCCGATCGGGCGGGCTACGTACCGATGACGCGCGGTCGTACGGCGCGGGGCCACCGTGCGACCGCCGACGGCGCACAGGGACGTGCACCCGTCTCGGCGAGCCTTCCGGACGGCCTGTGCGACATCCGTCGCACACCCGCCCGTGACCGGCTCCTCCATCCCCTGATGGGCCCTTGGGCCAGGCGCTGCCTGCGCGCCCTGGACGCGCGGACGGGACCACCCACAGGGGAGCACGCAGGCGAACTGCGCCGGGACCTCGCCCACTTCAGCGCCGTCGCCGCGGTGGCCGCGGCCCGCGCCGGGGTCTGCTTCACCGTGCGGCTGACCGCTCACGACGGGATGCTCGTGCTGCCGTCCCTCGGGGCGTTGCGTACGGAGGAGGCAGCTCCCACCCGGGTCGACATCAGCCACCGTGACGGACGCCTGACGCTGCGACAGCGTCACCGACCCGACATCGTGGTGAACTTGGAGGAGGGAACCGGGGCATGGTCCGGTGCACCCGACTGGACGCCCGCTTACGCACTGCCCCGCCTGGCACCGGGCAGTGCGCCGATGCCCCTGGACGACCTCGACCCGTACCGAACCGTCCGCGGAGGGCCCCGCTACCAGACGCTGAGTGGTCCGGCGACGCCGGACGACGCGGAGCGAAAGCGGTGGGTGCAGGCCTGGGCGGGGACAGAGGGGGCCTTGCGCCTCGGGGGAGAACAGCGGCTCGCGGAAGCCGTCGGTCTTCTGCGGTGCCTTGTGCCGCTCGTCATGCCGCCTGCCGCGTCACCTGGGGGGTCCGGCGAAGGGAGCTGCAGCGCCACCAGGCGCGAGGCGTTCGGAGCCGTACTCAGCAGCCTCCCGCCGACACCGTCGACCTTCGCCGCGACCCTGGTCCATGAACTGCAGCACACCAAACTCGCAGCGGTCAGCGACATGATGACGTTGCACCACGCCGGTCCGCAGGAAAGGTACTTCGCCCCGTGGCGCCCCGACCCACGCCCCTACGACGGTCTGCTGCAAGGTGCCTACTCGCACCTGGCGCTCGCTGACTACTTCCAGCGCTGCGCGCACACGGCCCCGGGGCGGGCGGAGAGGGAGAGCGCGTGGAGCCTGTACGCGCGCTACAAGGAGCAAGTGGGTGCCGTGCTGCCGACGCTGGTCGCGTCCGCCGACCTCACCCCCCAAGGCCGCCGTTTCGTCGACCAGATGATCGGCGCGTACGAGCGGATCGCCGAGTGCCCCGCTCCTCGGGATCACGCGGTCCGCGCGGCGGCCTATGTGAGGGCCGCCCGCTCCCTGTGGCTGCAGAGGCATGCGCGCGTTGCACCACAAGGATGAATGATGTTGCGGAAACAGGTGGGGATCGTTGCGCCTGCGGGAAGGGATGCCAACCACGGAGCGCGAGTACGGCGTAAATCCGTTTGTGCCTGTGCGGCGCCGCGCCCAGGTTCTACTATGACGCACGGGGAGGCCGCTGCATGTCTGGAGTTCGTACGCCGGTCGGACCAACCGAGAAGAGTCCCGCGAAGCAGACCGTCACGATCAGCTTCGCCGGGTTCAACCGGCCCTGGGCGGCCTGGATCGGTGACCGACTGGAGCGTCGCGGCCTCCGTGTCGTGTACCTGCGCTGGGACTCCCCGGCGCAGATCCCTCTCGCGGACCTCCTGCGCGACCTGAAGCTCGCCGAGGGCCGAGTCCTCATCATCGTCAGTGAGTGGTACTTCCAGTTGGGCCCGCGCACTCATGAGGAGTGGAACGCGGCCCTGCGCGAGGTCGTGTCACCCGACCCCTCCCGCTTCGCGGCCGTCTCGGTCACCACGAGCCCGGTGCCCGCTGCCACCGCCGTGCTGGCCGCCGCCGACCTGACCAACATGGGCGCCGACGAGGCCGAGCGCCGCCTCCTGGACCGGCTGGACCTGCCGACCGACCGGCTGCCCGAGTCCGCGAACGAGAACCTGCGGGGTCCGCGTTTCCCCGCGGCCATGCCCGAGGTCTGGGGCGGGGTCCCACGCCGCAATACGCGTTTCACTGGCAGGGAGTCGCTCCTCAACGACGCCTACCACCTCCTGCAGACCGCTGAGCCGGGTGCGGGTGTGGTGACGCTGCACGGTATGTCGGGTGTGGGTAAGACGCAGCTCGCCGCCGAGTACGTGTACCGGTTCGGGTCCGAGTACGACGTGGTGTGGTGGGTCAGTGCGGAGAAGCGGGTGACGTATCGGCGTCTGCTCGCGGAGCTGGCCCCGAAGCTCGGCCTGACGACCGGTCAGGAGTACGGGGAGCGTCTGCGTGCCGTTCGTGACTCGCTGCGCCGGGGGGATCCGTATGCCCGTTGGTTGCTGGTGCTGGACGGCGCGGACGAGCCGGATCAGATCTGGGACCTGGTGCCGACCGGTCCGGGTCATGTACTGATCACTTCGCGGAACCCGGAGTGGAGTGAACACAACAGCAAGTTGCTGGACGTGCCCGTCTACGAGCGTTATGAGTCCGTGGCCTTCATCCGTCGTCGTGCGCCGCGGCTCACCGACGCCGAGGCCGACCAGCTCGCCGAGGCGTTGGAGGATCTGCCGCTTCTGCTGGACCAGACGGCCGGCTGGCTCAACGACTCCGATCTGTCGGTCGACGACTACATCGCGCTTTTGGAAGGTGGCATCGACCAGGACGTGGTCAGGGTGTCGGCGGACTTCCCCGTCGCCTTCCAGACGGCGTGGTCGATACTGCTGAACAAGTTGCGTGAGACGGTCCCCGAGTCCGTGGACCTGCTGCGTCTGTGCACGTTCTTCGCACCCGGTTTCATTCCCGTGCGGCTCCTGAAGGAGATGCCGAACGACGAGTTGCCCGAACAGATCGCCGGACTGCTCAACGATCCGCTGCTGTGGAACAAGGCGATCAACCAGCTCCGCCAGTACTCCGTGGTCCGGCTGGAGTCCCACGACACGACCTCCGATGACACGGCGTCCACCGGCGAGTCGCTCTACCTGCACCGCATGGTGCATCAGATCGTCCACAAGGACATGCCGGACGAGGATCGTGGGGAGTTCGTCGAGGTGGTGCGCCGGGCGTTGGCGGCGGCGGATCCGCGCCGCCCGACGGACCCGGATCTGTGGCCCGCGTACGCGGAGATCGTGCCGCACCTGAAGTTCGCGGACGTGCTCAACAGCACCGACTCATCCATTCAGCGTCTGGTCTTCAACTGCCTTCGCTACATGTACTTCTCCGGCGAGTACCGGGCGGGTATCAAACTCGGTGAACGTGCCCTGCGTGCTTGGCGTTCCTTGCTGGGGGAGACCCATCCGCGGATCTGGGAGCTGACGTACCACTACGCCAATCTGTTGCGTGCGGTGGGTGAGTACGGCCGTACGGAGGCCATCGAACGCATTGCCGTCGAGCATCTGCGCGAGGAGCGCGGGCCGCAGGATCTGGAGCACATCCGTGCGGCCAGTGGTCTTGCCGCGGACCTGCGGGGTCTGGCCCGCTACGACGAGGCCCTCGAGATCTCCCAGTGGATTCTGGTGGCCTATCGCGAGCTTCTGGGTGAGCAGGACTCGCGCACCCTCAATGCCCAGAACAATCTCGCGGCCACGCTGGTGTTGCTGGGTCGCTATGACGAGGCCCTGGAGATCGACCGTCGGACCCTGGACGCGCGGCGTCTGCTGCTGAGGGCCCGGCATCCGTGGACGCTGTACTCGGAGATGTCCTACGCGATCGACCTTCGTCTTCTGGGCCGTTACGGCGACGCCGAGTCGATCCAGGCGAGGAACGTGCGCGAGCAGGTCATCGTGATGGGCGCGAACAACCCCTCGACTTTCAAGGCCCAGCACAACCTCGCGTTGTGTCACTACCGCAACGGCGAACGTGACAAGGCGGGACAGCTCTTCACCTCTGTGCTGGAGCGGTCGGAGCGCGTTCTGGGCGAGACGGATCCGGACACGCTCAGGTTCACCATCAGCCAGAGTTGCTTCGCCCGCGAACACGGTGACATCGACCAGGCGCGTGAACTCAGTGAGGCGGTCGTCGCCCGTTACGAGGTGATGCTCGCCGAGGGGCATCCCTTTGTTGCCGGAGCTCGCGCCAACCACGCTCTGATCCTGCGCAGCGTGGGTGAGCGTGAGCAGGCCCACGCCCTGATCGAACAGGCACTGGCGGACATGACCACGGCCGTGGGCGAGAACCACCCCTGGACCCTGGGCTGCGCCATCAACGCCTCGGCCCTGCGCAACCTCGTCGGCGACAGCGAATCCGCGGCCGCCTTGAGCAAGGAGACTGCCGCCCGGGCCGCCGAGGCGCTCGGCCGGACCCACCCGCTGACACTCTCCGCCCGTATCGCCCAGGCCGCCGACCTCCGAGACCTGAGGGACCGTCGACAGGCCGAAAAGCTGGAACAGGAAGCCCTGTCCGACCTCGCCGCGACGCTCGGTACCCAGCATGTGCACACGGTCTCGGCTCGTGCGCGTAGCCGCCCCTTCTGGGACTTCGAGCCTCAGATCACCTGAACCGTCCGAACCGAAGGGCCCGGCCCCGGGAGAATCCCGGGGCCGGGCCCTGTCGTCAGATGTGCTCAGAGGCTCACGCCTCGAACACCTCGCGCACCAGCTGCTCCTGCTCCGCCTGGTGCCGCTTCGCGGAACCGACGGCCGGGGAGGAGCCGTGCGGGCGGGAGATGCGGCGCAGGCGCTCGCTCGGCGGGACGTCCGCGCCGACCGCCAGGTCCAGGTGGTCGATGAGGTTCAGGGCGATGAACGGCCATGCGCCCTGGTTCGCCGGCTCCTCCTGGGCCCACAGGTACTTCTCGGCGTTCGGGTACTTCGCGATCTCCGCCTGGAGCTCGGCACCCGGCAGCGGGTACAGGCGCTCGAGGCGGATGATCGCCGTGTCCGTCACGCCACGCTTGCGGCGCTCCGCGTCGAGGTCGTAGTAGACCTTGCCCGCCGTGAAGACGACCTTGCGGACCGCGGCCGGGTCCACCGAGTCGTCGCCGATGACCGGGCGGAACTGGCCCGTGGTGAACTCCTCCGCCTTGGACGCGGCGGCCTTGAGGCGCAGCATCGACTTCGGCGTGAAGACCACCAGCGGCTTGTGGTGCGGGTTGTGCGACTGCCACCGCAGGAGGTGGAAGTAGTTCGACGGGAGGGTGGGCATGGCCACCGTCATGTTGTTCTGGGCGCAGAGCTGCAGGAACCGCTCCGGGCGGGCCGAGGAGTGGTCCGGGCCCTGGCCCTCGTAGCCGTGCGGGAGCAGGAGCGTGACGCCGGACGTCTGGCCCCACTTCTGCTCGGCCGACGAGATGAACTCGTCCACGACGGTCTGCGCGCCGTTGACGAAGTCGCCGAACTGGGCCTCCCACATCACCAGCGCGTTCGGACGGGCCAGCGAGTAGCCGTACTCGAAGCCCATCGCCGCGTACTCGGACAGGAGGGAGTCGTAGACGTTGTAGCGCGCCTGGTCCTCGGACAGGTACAGCAGCGGCGTGTAGTCCTCGCCCGTCTCGCGGTCGATGAGGACCGCGTGGCGCTGGCCGAACGTGCCGCGGCGCGAGTCCTGGCCCGACAGACGGACCGGGACGCCCTCGAGCAGCAGCGAGCCGATCGCGAGGGTCTCGCCCATGCCCCAGTCGATCGTGCCGTCCTCGACCATCGCTGCCCGGCGCTGCAGCTGAGGCAGCAGACGCGGGTGGACGGTGATGTGGTCGGGGATGTTGACCTGGGACTCGGCGATCCGCTTGACGACCTCGGCGGACACGGCCGTGTCGACCGCCACCGGGAAGCCGTCCTGCGGGCCCTGTGCGGCGGCCGCGGCCGGCTGCGACGTGGCCTCGCGGACCTCCGTGAAGACCTTCTCGAGCTGGCCCTGGTAGTCCTGCAGAGCCTGCTCGGCCTCCTCCAGGGTGATGTCGCCCCGGCCGATCAGCGACTCGGTGTACAGCTTGCGCACCGAGCGCTTCTTGTCGATCAGGTCGTACATCAGCGGCTGGGTGAAGGCCGGGTTGTCCGACTCGTTGTGACCGCGGCGGCGGTAGCAGATGAGGTCGATCACCACGTCCTTGTTGAACGCCTGGCGGAACTCGAAGGCCAGACGTGCGACGCGCACGACCGCCTCCGGGTCGTCGCCGTTCACGTGGAAGATCGGGGCCTCGATCATGCGGGCCACGTCCGTGGCGTACATCGAGGAACGCGACGACTCGGGGGCCGCCGTGAAGCCGACCTGGTTGTTGATGACGATGTGGACCGTGCCGCCCGTGCGGTAGCCGCGCAGCTGCGACATGTTCAGGGTCTCGGCCACCACGCCCTGGCCCGCGAAGGCCGCGTCGCCGTGGATCGCCACCGGCATGACCGTGAAGTCCGTGCCGCCCTTGTTGATGATGTCCTGCTTGGCGCGGGAGACACCCTCAAGGACCGGGTCCACCGCCTCCAGGTGCGACGGGTTCGCGACCAGGGAGACCTTGATCTGCTCGCCGTCCAGGCCGGTGAAGGTGCCCTCGGCGCCCAGGTGGTACTTCACGTCGCCGGAGCCGTGCATCGACTTCGGGTCGAGGTTGCCCTCGAACTCACGGAAGATCTGCGCGTAGGACTTGCCGACGATGTTCGCGAGGACGTTCAGCCGGCCGCGGTGGGCCATGCCGATGACGACCTCGTCCAGGCGCGACTCGGCAGCGCTGTCGATGACCGCGTCGAGCAGCGGGATGACCGACTCGCCGCCCTCCAGGGAGAAGCGCTTCTGGCCGACGTACTTCGTCTGCAGGAAGGTCTCGAAGGCCTCCGCCGCGTTCAGGCGGCGCAGGATGCGCAGCTGCTCCTCGCGCTCCGGCTTTGAGTGCGGGCGCTCCACGCGGTCCTGGATCCACTTGCGCTGCTTGGGGTCCTGGATGTGCATGTACTCGATGCCGGTGGTGCGGCAGTACGAGTCACGCAGCACGCCGAGGATGTCACGCAGCCGCATCATCGACTTGCCGGCGAAGCCGCCGACCGCGAACTCGCGCTCCAGGTCCCACAGGGTGAGGCCGTGCTCGGTGATGTCCAGGTCGGGGTGCTTGCGCTGCTGGTACTCCAGCGGGTCGGTGTCGGCCATGACGTGGCCGCGGACCCGGTAGGAGTGGATCAGCTCGAAGACACGGGCCGCCTTGGTGACGTCGTCGTCGTGGGAGGCGTCGATGTCCCGGAGCCAGCGGACCGGCTCGTACGGGATGCGCAGGGCCTTGAAGATCTCGTCGTAGAACTCCTTCTCGCCGAGGAGGAGGTTCGCGACGACGCGCAGGAACTCGCCGGAGGCGGCGCCCTGGATCACTCGGTGGTCGTAGGTCGACGTGAGCGTCATGACCTTCGAGACGCCGAGCTTGTTCAGGGTGTCCTGGGAGGTGCCCTGGAACTCCGCCGGGTAGTCCATCGAGCCGACGCCCATGATCACCGACTGGCCGGGCATCAGACGCGGGACGGAGTGGACGGTGCCGAGGCCGCCGGGGTTGGTGAGGGAGACCGTCACGCCGGTGAAGTCGTCCATCGTCAGCTTGCCGTCGCGGGCGCGGCGGACGATGTCCTCGTAGGCCTGCCAGAACTCGAAGAAGTTGAGGGTGTCGGCCTTCTTGATCGCCGCGACGACGAGCTGGCGGTCACCGTTCGGCTTCACCAGGTCGATGGCGAGGCCGAGGTTGACGTGCTCCGGCTTGACGAGGGTGGGCTTGCCGTCCTTCTGCGCGAACGACCAGTTCATCGACGGCATGGCCTTGATGGCCTGGACCATCGCGTAGCCGATCAGGTGCGTGAAGGAGATCTTCCCGCCCCGGGCGCGCTTGAGGTGGTTGTTGATGACGATGCGGTTGTCGAAGAGCAGCTTCACCGGGACCGCGCGCACGGACGTGGCCGTGGGCAGCTCCAGGGAGGCGTTCATGTTCTTCGCGACGGCAGCGGCGGGGCCGCGGAGCGTCACCAGTTCGGGGCCAGCGGGGGCCTCGGCCACGGGCTCGTCCTTCTTCGGCTTGGCGGGGGCCGCAGCGGGCTTCGCGGCGGCGGGGGCGGCAGGCTGGGCCGGGGCGGGCGCGGCAGGCTGCGGAGCGGCCGGAGCCGGAGCGGCCGGGGCCTGCGGCACTGCGGGAGTCGCAGGAGCGGCGGGCGCCGCCGCGGTGGGCGCGGCCTGGACCGTCGGGGTGGCAGTACCCGCCGCAGCCGAGGAGGCAGCCGCCCCCGGCTTGTAGTCGGCGAAGAAGTCCCACCAGGCACGGTCTACCGAATTCGGGTCCTGGAGGTACTGCTGATAGATCTCGTCGACGAGCCACTCGTTCGGGCCGAACGCGGCAGCGGGGTTCTTCCCGGCATGATCGTCGGTCGAGACACTCGAGTTACTGGGGGACTGTGGCGACACGGCGGCAACCGCCCTCTTCCGCTTCGCAAGGTGATGGGACAGCGGGGATTAAGGCTACGCCTCCCCGACCGGGAAGGTCAGGTCGGACCGCTTCAACGTCGTGTATGTCACATCGGAAAGCGTGTTTCAGGGGTGGAATTGGCGGGAAACAAGCGTGGTTCCGGTTTGAAACGGGTACGACGACCGCCGGCCCGGTTCGGACAGTGCGCGGGCCTCTGCCTGATCACATGTGCGCCCGTCTGCGGGACGCCATGGATCTTGTTGCTCCGCTTCGAACTTTACGTCAACTTGGCACAGAAGGCTCTCCCGGAAGGGTGACCTGGATACGGCAGCCGCGTGCGGATTCGGCCACGCCGATCCGGCCACCGTGCAGATCCACGGCCCAGCGGGCGATCGCAAGTCCCAAGCCTGTGCCGCCGTCGCTGCCCGGCCCGTGCGGCCGGCTCATGGACCCGCGGTTGAAGCGTTCGAAGACCCGGTGCCACTCCGACTGAGGGATGCCGGGGCCCTCGTCCAGCACCTCCAGCTCCAGGGACTCCGGGGCGGGGCCGGGCCGGGCCTTCACCGTTACGCGGCCGTGCGGGGGACTGTGCTTGACCGCGTTGTCGATCAGATTGGCGACGACCTGGTGGAGGCGCTCGGGGTCCGCGCGCGCCGTGAGCTCCGGCGGGGAGACGTCGAGGTGCAGATGGACGTCCGTACGGGTGTGGCTGCCGGTGTCCGAGGCGATGCCCGCGCGTGCGGACGAGACCATCTGGGCCTCCTTGAGGACGCCCGAGAGATAGGGCCACACCTCGAAGCGGCGCTTCTTCAGCGGGACGACACCGTTGTCCAGGCGTGAGAGGTCCAGCAGGGTCTCCACCAGGCGCCCCAGGCGCTCGGTCTGCTGCAGGGCCGTGCGCATCGTCTCGGGGTCTGCCTCGGTGATCCCGTCCACGATGTTCTCCAGCACCGCGCGCAGACCCGCGGTGGGCGTGCGCAGCTCGTGCGAGACGTTCGCCACCAGTTCCTTGCGCTGGCGGTCCTGTGCCTCCAGTTCGTCGGCCATGAGGTTGATCGTGTGGGCCAGGTCACCCAGCTCGTCCCGGCGGTGGTCACGGACCCGGCGCGAGTAGTCGCCGTGCGAGATCGAGCGGGCCACCCTGTTCATCTCGTCCAGTGGCGCGGTGAGCGAGTGCGCCACGAACTGTGTGATCAGCAGGGTGGCGATCATCGAGAACACCGTGATGAAGCGCAGTTCCGTCGCTGTGCGCACCGCGATCATCAGCAGGACCGTGGTGATCAGCACCGATATGACGACCAGCGCGCCCAGCTTGGTCTTGATCGAGAACGGGCGTAGGCCGCCCCAGGGTTCCCCGGGGCCCCTGCGTGGGGTCGGCCCGCCGCTCATGGCGTCGGTGTCTCCAGCGCGTAGCCGACGCCGTGCACGGTACGGATGCGTTCCGCGCCGATCTTCCGCCGCAGCGCCTTGATGTGGCTGTCCACGGTGCGTGTGCCCGAGGCGTCCGCCCAGTCCCACACCTCCGCGAGCAGCTGCTCGCGGGAGAGCACGGCGCGCGGTGTGTTGGCCAGGCACACGAGCAGGTCGAACTCGGTGGGCGTCAGATGGACGTCCTCGCTGCGCACCCGGACCCGGCGCTGTGCGTGGTCGATCTCCAGCTCGCCCAGCCGCAACATGCCGCTGCGCGGCGTCGCGGCGGCCAGCGCGGCCCGCTCCACGCGGCGCAGCAGGACGTGTACCCGCGCCGCCAGCTCCCGCAACGAGAACGGCTTGGTCATGTAGTCGTCGGCGCCGACGCCGAGCCCGACCAGCATGTCCGTCTCGTCGTCGCGCGCAGTGAGCATCAGTACCGGCACCGGGCGCTGCGCCTGCACGCGACGGCAGACCTCCAGGCCGTCGAAGCCCGGCAGCATGATGTCGAGGATCAGCAGGTCCGGCTGCCAGGCCTCGGCCGTGTCCACGGCCGCCGGGCCGTCGCCTGCCGTTTGCACGAGGAATCCCTCGGCGCGCAAGCGGGCGGCGATGGCGTCGACGATCGTCGGGTCGTCCTCGACCACGAGGACCCGCCGCTGGGCGCCCGGGGTCGCCGTCGTGCCGTTGTGCGAGGTGTGTGTCTGCTCCATCGCCCGCCCCTGAGTGTGCTTTCCGGAATCCGTGGGGTGATCCCATGACTGCGCTTGACGCATGAGTGATCCGCGTCAGTGAAGCAGCGTACGGGGAGTTACCGCGAGTCGGCTATCCAGGTCTGACGGCCAGGTGCACGACGTCGGGAACGCCCCGGGCAACGGCGACCTCTTCGGTACGCACTTGCTGGAACCCGGCATTCCGTAGGGTTTCCTCGAATTCCGGAGAAGGCTGCGCAGACCACACCGCCAATACGCCACCAGGTGTCAACATCCTTGCACAGCTTGCGAGTCCGGAGGCCGAGTACAGACTGTCGTTGTCCTCCGTGACCGTCCAGTCGGGCCCGTTGTCGATGTCGAGGCACAGCGCGTCGTACGTGTCCGACGTCTCATGGACGTAACGGACGAGATCGGCTTCGAGGATGCCGGCGCGCGGGTCGGCGAGTGCCTGGGCGGAGAGCGCGGACAGTGGGCCGTCGAGGTGCCAGTCGATGATGGCGCGCTCACGTTCGACGACGGTGATACGTCCCCAGCGCGGGTTCTCGGCGGCGTGTGCGAGCGAGAAGCCGACGCCGAGGCCGCCGATCAGCACGCTCGGTCGCGGACGCCCGGCGAGGGCGTCGTACGCGATGTCGACGAGGAGCCGTTCCGAGCGCCCGTCGGAGGTGTCCATCAGGAAACACCCGTTGGCGATGATCTGCAGCAGGCCGCCGTGCCGCCGCAGCACGACCTCGCCGTTGGGTCCCTGGCGACGGTCCAGGATCTGTGGGGTGTCGTAGACGTCGTGCGGATGAGGCATGGGTCCCATTCTGGTGAGGCGGAGCCTTGTGGACGAGCGGTTTCCGACGGCGGGGGAGTGCTGGACGGGCGGTGGGAGGCTCCGGGGCGCGCCGCGAACGGGTCGTCCACGCCCGGCAGATGCCCGGGAGCCCCAGTGAGCCGTGAACTGCCGTTCACCCCATACGTCCCTGAGCCGGGTGAAACACTTAGGGAGTTGCTGTGAATCCGCCTCTCATGTGGCATCGGTCATGGACAGCGACCCGCGGGGCACCAAGGGTGGGATGTGAGGGAAGGAGTGCCGCACTTGGAACGCACGGCCTCGGCGGCTGACGCCACGCTCAGGGCTCCCGGAACGGGCCTGCCGCTCCTGGACGGAGTGCCGTGCCAGCGCACGGCCCCGCTTCCCCGCGTTCCGCCCCCGGCGCCCAGGACGGTCCCGCGCCCCTGGCTGCTCCTGCCCACCCCCAAGGGCACGCCCTTCACCTTCGGGTACACCGCGGTCCTCGTCGTGACGTCCCTGTTCGCCAAGTACGCCGACCCGTCGCTCGTGACCGCCCTGTACCGGGAGTCCAGCACCGATGTCGCGCACCTGACGCAGAGTCCGGCGCTGGTGCTGGTCGCCAGCGCGCTGTGGATCGCGGGCGGTGTGACCTCGGCGTTCATGCTCGTCTTCCTGCTCGTGCTGACGGCACTGGAACGTCGCATAGGCGGTGTGCGCACGGCCGTCGTCTTCCTGTTCGGCCACGTGCTCGCGACCCTGGCCACCGAGATCCCGGTCGGCGTCTCGGTGCTGGCCGGAGAGCTGCCCCGTAGTTCTCTGCACCGCCTCGACTACGGCATCAGCTTCGGCGTCGCGGCGAGCGTCGGCGCGCTGACGGGCCTGCTGCGGCCGTGGCTGCGCTGGACGATGCTCATCGGGTTCGGCGCCATGCTGCTCCAGGACCTGATCGCTTATGTGGACCCGCTGTCGGACTGGGGCCATCTGCTGTCCCTCGCGATAGGCGTCGGGATGTGGCCGCTGGTGCGGCGGTGGCGGCGGACCGGTCCCCGGCTGCCCCGGGGGTAGCCGGGGACCGGGTCCGGCCGCCGGACCGCGGACGGGTCAGGGCGCCGGCGGCGTCCACACGTACGGTGTCGTCGTGGTGACCGCCTGGAAACCCAGCCGGCGCAGGATCGGGGCGCTGTCGTCGGACGCGTCCACATGGAGGTAGCGGACTCCGCGTTCCACGGCGAGTGCGGCGCGCACCGCCACGAGGGCACGGTAGATGCCCAGGCCCCGCCACTTGGCGAGCGTCGAGCCGCCCCACAGGCTGGCGAACTCCGTCCCCGCCCGGAACGCAAGCCAGGCCGCGGAGACCACCTCCCCGTCCGCCTCGGCGACATAGATCGCGATCTCGTCCGGCGCGGCGGCGACCCGGTCGATCAGGTCGTCCGCGAGCCAACTCCAGTCCTGCTCCCAGACGGCGGACTCCATGGCGGCGATACGGCGCATGTCCGCGTCGGCCGTGACGCGCCGCAGCGTGACGCCCTCCGGCAGGACGGGCTGCCTCGCGGCCATCCCCCCGGCGCGGCCGATGAGCACTGTCTCCTGGTCCTCGGGGACGAAGCCCGCGGCGTGCAGCCGAGCGGTGATGTCGGCCGGGGTGTCGTGCCCGCGGGTCTTCCACTCCAGCGCCTCGCCCCGGGCGGCGAAGAAGTCGCGCTGACGGGCGATCAGCCGGTCGAGTTCCGTGCCGTCCACCCCGAGGTCGCGCGGCCCGCTGACGAACCCCCGGAACTGGCCGACGATCCGCAGCAGCGGACCGTCCTGCTCGTACGTCACGCCGACGGGAGGGGTGGGCGGGGCGCCGCGCATCTGGTCGTCGTAGGCGGCGAGCAGGATCTCTGTGTCAGTCATGCGGGAGACCGTACGGGTGGCGGTGCCCGGCGGGGCAACTGCTTTTCGCCGGGCGGAGCGTGGCCGGATCGTCGGGCACGGGGACGACCGTGCACGGGTCGCCGCCGCGTGACCGGAAGGGGATCTCGAGCGCGAGGCGGCGCCGTGCCTCCGAGGCGCGACACCGGCGGCGGGTGAGCCCGGAACGTGCTCCTTCCTGTCCGAGCCGGCCACTCGCCCCAGCTCCAGGCGTGATCGCTCACAGCGAACACGCGTCGGGGAACAATCTCTCCCGCTCGCGCATTGAGTCGGCATAACTCAACTTGACTGCCGAAGGGAACATCATGGCTTCGACGTCCGCACCGCTCACTCTGCCCGTGCTGCCGCTCGACGACGAGGTCGTGCTGCCCGGAATGGTGGTTCCGCTGGACCTGAACGACGCCGACGTGCGCGCCGCGGTGGAGGCCGCCCAGGCCGCCGCGCGCTCGGAACGCGGCAAGCCGAGGGTGCTCCTGGTGCCTCGGATCGACGGGGCTTACCCGAGTACCGGTGTGCTCGGCACCGTCGAGCAGGTCGGCCGACTCGCCGACGGTGACCCGGGCGCCCTGATCCGCGGTCTCGGCAGGGTGCGGATCGGTGCCGGGACGACGGGACCGGGTGCCGCGCTGTGGGTCGAGGGGACGCGGGTCGACGAGACCGTTCCCGAGCCGCTGCCCGGACATGTCACCGAGCTGGTCAAGGAGTACAAGGCGCTTGCCACCAGTTGGCTGAGGAAGCGCGGCGCCTGGCAGGTCGTGGACCGCGTCCAGGCCATCGACGATGTCTCCGCGCTCGCCGACAACTCCGGTTACTCACCCTTCCTGACCACCGAGCAGAAGGTGGAACTCCTTCAGACCGCCGACCCGGTGGCCCGGCTGAAGCTCGCCACCCAGCAGTTGCGCGAACACCTCGCCGAGCAGGACGTCGCCGAGTCCATCGCCAAGGACGTCCAGGACGGCGTCGACAAGCAGCAGCGCGAGTTCCTGCTGCGCCGTCAGCTGGAGGCCGTCCGCAAGGAACTGCGCCAGCTGAACGGCGACACCGCGGAAGGCGAGGAGTCCGACGACTACCGGGCCCGCGTGGAGGCCGCCGACCTTCCCGAGAAGGTCCGCGAGGCCGCCCTCAAAGAGGTCGACAAGCTGGAGCGGGCCTCCGACCAGTCGCCCGAGGGCTCGTGGATCCGCACGTGGCTGGACACGGTGCTCGAACTGCCGTGGAACGAACGCAGCGAGGACGCGTATGACATCCAGGGCGCCAAGGCGGTCCTGGACGCCGAGCACGCGGGCCTCGAGGACGTGAAGGAGCGGATCACCGAATACCTGGCGGTGCGCAAGCGCCGCGCCGAGCGAGGTCTGGGTGTCGTCGGCGGGCGGCGCGGAGGTGCCGTGCTGGCGCTCGTCGGGCCCCCTGGTGTGGGAAAGACGAGTTTGGGCAAATCGGTCGCGCACGCCATGGGGCGCGAGTTCGTCCGGGTGGCGCTCGGCGGCGTACGCGACGAAGCCGAGATCCGCGGCCACCGGCGTACGTATGTCGGCGCGCTGCCCGGCCGTATCGTCCGCGCCATCAAGGAGGCCGGTTCGATGAACCCGGTCGTCCTGCTCGACGAGATCGACAAGGTGGGCTCCGACTTCCGTGGCGACCCGGCCGCGGCCCTCCTGGAGGTCCTGGACCCGGCGCAGAACCACACTTTCCGGGACCACTACCTGGAAGTCGAACTCGACCTGTCCGACGTGGTGTTCCTGGCCACCGCGAACGTCCTCGAAGCCATCCCGGAGGCTCTGCTCGACCGCATGGAACTGGTCCGCCTGGACGGCTACACCGAGGACGAGAAGGTCGTCATCGCCCGCGACCACCTGCTCCCGCGCCAGCTGGAGCGAGCGGGACTGGACGCGGACGAGGTCATCGTCGAGGAGGGCGCACTGCGCAGGCTCGCCGGCGAGTACACCAGGGAGGCGGGCGTGCGAAACCTGGAGCGCTCGATCGCGCGGCTGCTCCGCAAGGTCGCGGCCCAGCACGAACTGGGCGCCAGGGAACTGCCGTTCACCGTCCGGGACGAGGACCTGCGCGGGCTGCTCGGGCGTCCGCACCACGTGCCCGAGTCCGCCCAGGACCCGGCCGAGCGGCGCACGGCCGTCCCCGGGGTGGCGACCGGTCTCGCGGTCACCGGCGCGGGCGGTGACGTCCTCTATGTGGAGGCGTCGCTGGCCGACCCGGAGACGGGAGCGGCGGGCCTGACCCTCACCGGTCAGCTCGGCGACGTGATGAAGGAGTCGGCGCAGATCGCGCTGAGCTTCCTGCGCTCCCACGGCGCCGAACTGGAACTGCCGGTCGGCGACCTCAAGGACCGCGGTGTGCACATTCACTTCCCGGCGGGCGCGGTCCCCAAGGACGGCCCGAGCGCGGGCATCACGATGACGACCGCGCTGGCCTCGCTCCTGTCCGGCCGTCTGGTCCGTACGGATGTGGCGATGACGGGCGAGGTGTCGCTGACCGGTCGCGTCCTGCCCATCGGCGGAGTGAAGCAGAAGCTGCTCGCCGCACACCGGGCCGGTGTGACGACCGTCGTCATCCCGAAGCGCAACGAGCCCGACCTGGACGACGTCCCGGCCGAGGTACTGGACAAGCTGGACGTCCACACCGTCACGGACGTCCGCCAGGTCCTGGAGCTGGCGCTCGCGCCGGCCGCCGACGAGGCGGCGCCGGAGATTCCGGTGGCGGCCTGAGGCACGCCACCGGAAGGGCAAGGCCCAGGTCCCGTGAGGGAGACCTGGGCTTCGCCCTGCGCAGGTGCGTCAGCCGTTGGCGAGGGCCTGGACCCGGTCCAACGCCCCGTTGCTGTGCTTGTCCGGGGGGCGGCCCCCGGACCCCCGGCCGGGGTGGTGTGGCGCTAGCCGTTGGCGAGGGCCTGGACCCGGTCCAACGCCCCGTTGCTGTGCTTGTCCGGGGGGCGACCTCCGGACCCCCGGCCGGGGCGGTGTGGCGCTAGCCGTTGGCGAGGGCCTGGACCCGGTCCAACGCCCCGTTGAACTTGTCGTGGTCACCGACCGTCGGGCCTGACGACGTGTACTGCCACATGGTGTAGTACGACCATCCGGCCGGGAGCGTGCCCGGGTCGGAGGCGTAGCGGGCGATCCACAGCGGGTGGGTGGAGGCGAAGCCGCCGTAGTTGCCGGTGCACTGCGTCCACCAGCTGGTGGCCGTGTAGATCACGGCGTCGCGGCTGGTGCGGGCCTTGTAGGTGTTCATGAAGTCGGCGATCCAGCTCACCATCGCGCTCGCCGACTTGCCGTAGCAGGCGGCGCCGTAAGGGTTCCACTCGATGTCGAGCACGCCGGGAAGGGTCTTGCCGTCCTTGGACCAGCCGCCGCCGTGGTCGACGAAGTAGTTGGCCTGGGTGGCGCCGCTCGTGGTGTCCGGGGTCGCGAAGTGGTAGGCGCCGCGGATCATGCCGATGTTGTAGGAGCCGTTGTACTGCTGGGCGAAGTAGGGGTTCGTGTAGTACGTCCCCTCCGTCGCCTTGGTGTAGGCCCACTTGACCCCGCTGTTCCACAGGGTCGACCAGGCCACGTTGCCCTGGTAGCCGGAGACGTCGACGCCTTCGGTCTGGGTGGCGTCCGCGCCGCTGGGCGTGCCGTTCTGGCCGTCGTGCGCCAGAACGCCCATGCCCATGGTGGCGGAGCCGCGTGTCGGGGTGTCGGCGGCGTGGGCCGGGAGGGAGAACAGGAGGGAGAACGCGACGAGCAGAAGTCCGGCCGCGAACAGGCGCGGGCGCCGGACCGATCCGGGTCTGTGCACGAGCATGACGTGCCTCCGAGTGGCTCGGTGGAGCTCGGTGGGGGGAACGCTCGGTGCGCCGGCGGGCTCGTGCCGGGTGCGCGGAGGGTACGGGCCCTCCCCGTGATGGCGTGAGCATGCCAGTGCTGTCAGCAAGCTGACACGTGTACCGCGCGCTGGAAAGAGGGGCCGGGGTCTGCCGTTGGTCTAATCCTGCGAAATACTGACTCAGCTGTGGTAGCGGCGACGTCCGGCGGAAAACTTTTACGATCGGAAACCAGGGCAGGGGTATTGACGTGCACGAGGACGGAATCGGCGAAAGGCGTCCGGTCCCATCCGGTGGGCCGGAAGAAGGTGTGGACCGCAGCGGAGCGGACCGGGAATTCCTCTCCCTGGAACGTGAGCTGACGGTGTTCCTGCGTCGGGCCCGCGCCAGCCAGGGCGAGATGGCTCGCGAGGTCCATCCCGATCTGGAGTCGGCCGCGTACGGACTCCTGGTCCGCCTCGACGAGTGCGGCCGTCAGCGCGCGACGGAACTCGCGGCCTACATCGGTGTCGGCAAGGCGACCATGTCCCGTCAGCTGCGCGCCCTGGAGGAGCTGGGCCTGGTGGCCCGCGAGCCCGACCCGGCGGACGGCCGGGCGTGGCTGGTCCACCTCACCGAGGAGGGCCGCGGCCGCGTCGGAAGTGTGCGCGAGGCGCGCCGGGCGCGGTACGTGCGCAAACTGTCCGACTGGGACCGTTACGAGGTCGCCGAGCTGGCGCGCCTGCTCAGTCAGTTGAACCTGAGCATGGAGAAGTAGGCGAAACGGAGGCGGCCGGCCCCTCACGGTTCCACGTACACCACTGTCGCGTCGTCGTGCGTCTTGCTGCGGCCCAGGTGCACCCGCGTCTCGCGGTCGGCCGACTCCAGGGCCCGCACGCGCTCCACCAGGGCTGCCGCACCCTCCTTGCGCACGATGGTGAACAGGTTCTCCCAGTCGCCCTCGTGGAACGTCTCCGTCCAGCGGGTCGCGCCGTCCGTCAGTGCCACGAGGGCGCGCACCGCGCTGCGCGGCAGCTCGCCCGTGACCGCGCGGGCCGCGACGGAGGGGTCCGCGGCGGCCGTGAAGAAGCCGCCCTCCTTGTTGCGGACCGTGGCGTCCGCGATCGCGTCCGTCGCCAGACAGGCGCGCGGGACGCGGGCCAGACGGTCGTCCAGGAGGGCGGTGACCGTGCCGTCGGGAGCCTCGCACAGCAGGGCCGAGTCGGAGAGGACCAGGTACTCCACCACCGTCTCGGACCAGCGGGCGAGGACCACCGTCGCCTGGGGGGTGCGTGGGTGAGAAAGGTCACAGGTGTCCGCGTGAGCCTCGGCGGCGCGACGAACGGCCCGGGAGAGAATCTCCGGAAGCGTCAGGTCCCTGCGGGAAACGGACAGTTCGGTCAGTGCTCCGCCGAGTTGTGCGCAGAACCAGGAGACGGAGTGCAGACAGCCGTCGCCGCCTTGGGGTGGAGTCACCCCGTCCAGGACGATCAGTGTCCCGCCCTGCCCTGAAGCCGGAAGCGCGAGTGCGGCGAAGTCCTCGTTGGGGCGTGCCGGGTCGCCGGGCTCGGAAATCAGTTCAGTACGCATCCGGCCAGTCTGCACGAGCCCTTCACGAGGTCCGTAAAGGCCGTCGGAGGTCGGTGCGTGGGTGTGGCCCGGCAGGTCACGTGCCTGATTTGGTATGGAATGCTTAGTTCCGGTGAGGCGCGGCGGCGAATACTGCCAAAGTGTGCCGCCGACGTCCAACCGGCCCGCCGCGCAAGGCCCCGGCACAAGTCGGAAGGACTTGCCCGCCAACTCCCCGCCGGGGTTCACTCCTTCGGGTGGCGGGTCGGGGGGAAGTGGGATCACCGCCCACTGGCACTGGAAGGGTCGGAAGCCGACGTACCGGACGACAGCCCAGTTGACAGGCCGTCACCCCGGGCCCATGGGTATACGAGTCAGGATTGCGAGCACCGGTGCAGAAGATGCGGCCTCGGCGCACAGGCAGGCAGACAGGTCCCGAGCAGGGTGCCTCGTCCGAGTCCGCGGGCAGCGGCCGCCCCGCCCATGTCCGCAATCGCCTGATCGTCGCGGTGGCCGTGGTCGCCGCCGCGATCGTGGGTGCCGGGGCGCCGAGCATCATTGCCGCCTCGGGACAACTGAACGACTCCCAGAACCTGGTGACGCTCACCGAGCAGACCCGTGACGCGCTCGTGCTCGCCCACTCGCTGGCCGACGAGCGTGACGCGGTCACCTCGTACGTGGCCGCCGGGCGCCCCAAGTCCAAGGCGCCCGCCGAGCAACAGAGCGCCCGTGTCGACCGGCAGATCGAGGACCTGCGCGCCGATCAGGACATCTCCGCGTCGCTGCGCAAGGGGCTCGACGACGTGGCCACCGTACGGAGAGCGGCACTCACCGGAAAGAGCACCGCTCTTGAGGCGCACCGGGAGTACTCCACCGCGATTGCCGAACTTCACGCCCTCGCCGTGGACCTGGCCGAGAAGATGCCGCCACGGGCAGGCGTCGGCGCCCACGCCCTCGCCGAACTCGACAGCGCCGTACAGCAGTCGGCCGCCGCCCGCGGACTGCTCCTCGCCGCCCTGAACGTCCCGCGCACCACCCAGATCACGTACAGCCCGATCACCGGTCTGCCGACCACCACCAGCGTCTCCTCGGAAGCCGACACCAAACGGCGCGACGCTCTCACCGCCGCCGCCCAGCAGGCCGCCGTCCGCTCCGACGCGGCGATCGCCGACTTCCGCGACACCGCGCCCCCGGCGGCCAAGAGCGCCTACGACTCCACCATCACCGGCTCCGAGGTCACCTCTGCCGAGAAGTACCTCGCGGCCCTCACCGATCAGCCCACGCTCTCCGACGCCGAACTCGGCTACAGCACCAAGAAGGTCGAGGCCGCCCTCTCCGCCCGCGTCGACCTGATGCGCGGCGTCGAGTCCTCGCTCTACGAGGCCCGCGGCAAGCAGCTCGCACAGCTGCGCGACGACGATGTCACCGCGCTGGAGATCCGGATCGCCGTCCTCGGCGCGCTCCTGCTCGTCGCCGTCGGTATCGCCATGGCCATGGCACGCAGCCTCACTCGTCCACTCGCCGTCCTGCGCCTCGGATCGGCCCGCGTGGCCGGCGACCCGGCCGCCGAGGAGCCGGTGAAGTTCACCGGTCGCAACGACGAGTTCGCCCAGGTCGTCCGCTCCGTCAACGCCCTGCACGCGCACGCCGTAGGGCTCCAGGAGCGGCTGTCGACTCTGGAGGCCGACCGCAAGCACCTCGTCGGCCAGCGCCAGACCATGGCCGACGAGCGGGAGAAGCTCCGCACCGAACTCGCCGACGCCGCCAGCCACCTGGGGCAGGTCCGGCACAACGCCTACGCGACGTTCGTCAACCTCGCCCTGCGTACCGTAGGCCTGATCGACCGGCAACTCGCCGTCATCGAAAGCATGGAGGAGCGGGAGCAGGATCCGGAGCGCCTCTCCACACTCTTCCGGCTCGACCACTTGGCCACGGTCATGCGTCGCCACAGCGAGAACCTCCTCGTCCTGGCCGGCGCCGAGCACGTCCAGCAGCACGCGGGGCCCGTGCCGCTCGTCGACGTCGTACGCGCCGCGGTCAGCGAGATCGAGCGGTACGAGCGCGTCCGCGTCGGCGCGCTGCCGAGGCACGCCCATGTCGTGGGCTTTGCCGCCGACGACCTCTCGCACCTGGTTGCCGAACTCCTGGAGAACGCCACCTCGTTCACGCCGCCGGACGTCCCTGTCGAGGTCTCCGGCTGGCTTCGGGAGAACGGCGAGTTGATGCTCTCCGTCCAGGACGAGGGCATCGGCATGTCCGAGGACCGGATGAGCCGGCTGAACGCCCGGCTCGCCGACTTCGAGCCGAACGCGCCGTACGACCAGGAGAGCGACGAGGGCCTCGGACTCGGCCTGTACGTGGTGGCCCGACTCGCCCACCGGCACGGCGTCCGGGTCGAGTTGCGCGAGCAGAAGCAGGGCGGCGTCGCGGCGGTCGTCGTGCTGACGAAGTCCCTCCTCGCCGCCGCCCCGACGGCGGCCGTCCCCACCTCGGGCCCGGTCGTGGCCGGAACGTCCTCGCTGTCGCTGCCCGGCGCCGACGCGGAGGCCAACTCGAACGTCCTGAGAGCCCGTGCGCGGATTACCGTCCAGGAGCCGCAGGGCGACGAGGACCCGCTGATCGTGGCGGCCGAACAGGCCCTGCGAGAGCACTCCGACTCCGCCGAGGAGTCGGGGACCGGCTCGACCGGGGCCGAGGTGGCGGACTCGGCCGGTGAGCCCGGGGAGTCCGGGGAAGCGCCGGAGGCGGTGGAGGCCGCCACAAAGGCCCCCGCCGAGACCGTTGCGGAGCCCGAGGCGTCCTCCGAGACCACGATGGAGCTCTTCGCGCCGGTGATGCGGGACACGGATCCCGCCGCACACACGGACTCGGAACACTCTCCCCTTCAGGACGAGGACCCCGCTCCCCACCAGGACGAGGACCCCGCTCCCGCCGCCCATATCCCCGCCCAATCCACCACCGACCCGTACGCGATCGGCCCCGACGCGCACGAGCGCACCCCCGACGAAAGCGCGTCGCGGCCCACCGCCGAGAACCCCCAGCCCCAGGAGCCCGAGCCCGCCCAGGAGCCCGAGACCCCCCGGCTCACCGCCAAGGGGCTCCCCAAGCGCACCCCCAAGGTCTCCGCGGCCGCTCAGGCCCCCCGGCCCCGCGCTGGGAGCGTGGACGCCGAGGCGCTGCGCCGCAGACTCGGCGGCTTCCATCAGGGGGCCACGGAGGGCTACCGCCATGCCGAGGCGGAGACCGCCGAGAGGACGGGGGAGACGAAGGCGGCCCCGCACCGGCCCACGACTCCACCGAATACCGCCCCACCAGGCACCGCACAGGACGTAGAAGCATCGGGGGGCACAGTCGAGGAGGCAAGCAGTTGACCGCGCCCAGTACCTTCGGACTGAGCAGTGAGGCACGCAACCTGCACTGGCTGCTGACGAACCTGGTCGAGGAGGTGCCGGGACTGCTGTCGGTCGCGGTGGTCTCCTCCGACGGTCTGCTCCTGCTCTCGTCCGATCCCGGCCGGAACGTCGAAGCCCGCTCCGGCAATGACGGGAGACCCAGCGGCCCCAAGGGGTCCTCCGCCGACCTCGCCACCGTCGTCTCCGGCATCGGCAGCCTCACCATCGGCGTCGCCAAGCTGATGGACTTCGGCGGGGTCAAGCACACGATGGTCGCGATGGACGAGGGCAGCCTGTTCGTCATGTCCATCAGCGACGGCTCGCTGCTCGGCGTGCACGGCTCCGCCGACTGCGACATGAGCGTGGTGGCGTACCACATGGCACTCTTCGTCGGCCGCGCCGGGCATGTCCTGACGCCCGAACTCCGCAGCGAGCTGCGCCAGTCCCTGGAGGCCGAGGCGGCGGGGAACACCCGGTGAGCGGTACGCAGAAGAAGCTTCCGGTGCGCGGCGGCGACCGCAAGCCCGCCCGAGTGCGCCCCTATTCGCTCACCGGCGGACGCACCCGCTTCGGCCATGTCCTCCTCGTCGAAACCTTCGTGGCGGCCCTGGAGGCCCCGGAGGAACGGCGGGAGCTGACGAATCGCGCACCTGGCAACCGGGTGATGCCCGAGGCGCAGGCCATCGTCGAACTCTGCCGCCGTATGCGCACGGTGGCGGAGATCGCCGCGCTGCTGAGAATGCCGCTCGGGGTGGTTCGTGTGCTCCTGAGCGACCTCGCGGACCAAGGAATGATCCGTGTGTACGGAACCGGTCACGGCCCCGGACAGCCGGACCGCGCTCTGCTGGAAAGGGTGCTGAGTGGACTCCGTCGTCTCTGACGCCTCCCCGGGCGTCTCCCCGCCCCCCGTCGACCTGGATGAGCAGGAGCCCCTGCAGGCCTGGCAGACGGACCGCACGCGTGCCCCGATCGCGACGAAGATCGTGGTGGCGGGCGGGTTCGGCGTCGGCAAGACCACGCTGGTGACCGCCGTCTCGGAGATCACACCCCTCCAGACGGAGGCGGTGATGACCGCGGCCAGTGAGGGGACCGACGACCTCAGCGAGACGCCGGACAAGGTCACCACGACCGTGGCCATGGACTTCGGCCGCATCACGCTCGGCGACGACCTGGTGCTCTACCTGTTCGGCACGCCGGGCCAGCAGCGGTTCTGGTTCATGTGGGACGACCTGGTCCGTGGCGCGATCGGCGCGATCGTCCTGGCCGACACCCGGCGGCTCGAGGACTGCTTCCCGGCGCTCGACTACTTCGAGAGCAGCGGGATGCCCTACGTGGTCGCGGTCAACCACTTCGACGGCAGCGAACTGTTCGATCCCGAGGATGTGCGCGACGCCCTCACGATTCCCGCGCATATACCTGTCATGATCATGGACGCGCGCCGCCGGATCTCGGCGGTCGAGACCCTCCTGGCCCTCGTCGGCCACGCGCTCGACGTCACCCCCGAGTGAGGAGCACCACCCACATGCGGAAGATACTCGTCGTCGGAGCCGGCCAGTCCGGGCTCCAACTGGCTCTCGGCCTCCAGTCGCACGGGTACGAGGTCACCCTGATGTCCAACCGGACCGCGGACGAGATCCGCACGGGCCGGGTCATGTCGACACAGTGCATGTTCCACACCGCCCTGCAGCACGAGCGTGACCTCCAGCTCAACTTCTGGGAGTCCCAGGCCCCGAGGATCCAGGGACTCGGCGTGTCCGTCGCCGGACCGGAGTCCCAGCGTGCCGTCGACTGGGTGGGCATGTTCGAGGGCGGGTACGCGCAGTCCGTGGACCAGCGCGTGAAGATGGCCGGCTGGATGGACGCGTTCACACAGCGCGGCGGCCAGTCGGTCATCCACGGTGCGACGGTCTCCGACCTCGACTACTTCTCCCGCGCCTACGACCTGGTGCTGGTGTCGGCGGGCAAGGGCGAGCTGGTGTCGATGTTCGGCCGTGACGCCTCGCGCTCCCCGTACAGCGAACCGCAGCGTGCCCTCGCGGTCGCCTATGTCCATGGCCTGGGCCCCCGCCCGGAGCACCCGGAGTTCGACGCGGTCCGCTGCAACCTGGTCCCGGGCGTCGGCGAGCTCTTCGTCATGCCGACCCTGACCCTGTCCGGCCGCGCCGACATCCTGTTCTGGGAGGGCGTCCCCGGCGGCCCGGTCGACGCCTTCCAGGGGATCCGGGACCCCGCGGAGCACCTCTCCCTGACGCTCGACCTCATGGAGCGGTTCACGCCGTGGGAGTACGCGCGGGCCACCAAGGTGGAGCTGACCGACGCGGGCGGCACCCTGTCGGGGCGGTACGCCCCCACCGTGCGCAACCCGATCGGCCGTCTTCCCGGTGGCGGCCTGGTCCTGGGCGTGGCCGATGTCGTCGTCGCGAACGACCCGATCACCGGTCAGGGCTCCAACTCGGCGTCCAAGTGCGCCGCCGCGTACCTCGACTCGATCCTCGAACACGGCGACAAGGAGTTCGACGAGGCCTGGATGGAGCAGACCTTCGACCGCTACTGGGACACGGCCCGGCACGTCACCAAGTGGACGAACGCGATGCTCGGGGCACCGCCGGAGCACGTTCTCAACCTGATCGGCGCGGCGGGCGCGCTCCAGCCGGTGGCCGACCGCTTCGCCAACGGCTTCGACGACCCGGCCGACTTCGAGAACTTCTTCTTCGAGCCGGACAAGGCGGAGGCCTATCTGGCGTCGGTCGCGGGCGCCGCCGCCACCGAGTAGCCCGTGTCCGAGCCGTTCGACGACCCACGGGGGAGCGTCGGCGGTGCGTAGGAGCGCAGGGGCTGTCCGCCGGGGTCCGGGCGTACGGCTCCGAGCACCGGGTTGGCCGCGATCGGGGACACCTTGATCCGTGTCCCCGGCCGTGGCGCCTGGACGACCATGCCGTCGCCGATATAGAGGGCCACGTGTGTGGCCTCGGGGAAGTAGATGACGAGGTCCCCGGGGCGCAGCTCCGTCAGCGGAACATGCGGCAACTGGGCCCACTGCTCCTGGCTGGTGCGCGGGATGGCCCGCCCCGCATGCACCCAGGCCTGCGAGGTCAGCCCCGAGCAGTCGTACGATTTCGGGCCCGCACCGCCCCACTGGTACGGCTTTCCGATCTGCTCGACGGCGTAGCGCAGGGCCTTGTCGCCCATCTCGGTCGGCGGGCGGGTGTCACTGAGGGCACCGGACGCCAGGAATCTCTTCTGCGCGGCGGCGGCCCCGTCGCGTTCGAAGGCGGCCAGCTCGGCGAGCTGTCCGGCGCTGAGCGAGGCGAGCAGCTTCTCGACGTCCTTCAGCCGCCGCTGGATGTCGTCATGCTGCTTCTTCTGCCGTCCCGTCAGGGTGATCTGCTCGTCGAGGGCCTTGCGTGCCTTGCCGGCCAGGTGGTCGGCGTGCTTCTCGGTGCCGGTCAGCTGTTCCACGCTCTCGGCCTGCTTGCGTGCCAGTTGCCCGATCACATGGCTTTGGTCGAGCGCGTGCTGCGGGTCTCGGGCGAGCAGCAGGCGTACGTACGGGGAGATGTCCGTGCTGCTCTGGTACTGCTGCCGGGCGAGCCGGCCCACCTCGCTGCGGCTGCTGCGCAGGGCGCGCCGGGCCTGGGAGAGCTTCTGGTCGAGCCGTGCGAACTCGGCCCGCTGCTTCTTCAGCTTCTCGGCTGTGCCGTTGTAGGTCTCGGTGGCCTTCTCGGCCTGTCGGTAGAGCGTCTGAAGTTCGGTCAGTAGCTGGCGGGCCGAGCGGGTGTCCGGTTGTTTCGCCGAGCTGGTGTCCGGGGCCGGGGCGGCGACAGCGGGGGCGGGGACGAGTACCGCCGACGCGGTCACCGCCGCCGTGCAGACCAGGCGGAGCAGTGCGTCTGACATGTCATCACCTCCGAGGCGGGGGTGGTGGGTCCACCTCGCACCGGAATGATGAACTGAAGGAACCGTGGTCGCTCACCGAGTGGTCGGTTCGGCCCAAGGACCTCACTCGTCGGCGGCGTCCTGTCGGCCGCCCGGCGTGGCGCCTGGATTCGGGCGCGGCCTGGACCAGGGCCACCGCGGACGGCCGCCGCTGTCCCCCTCGGGGTCGTACTCGTACCTCCAGCCCAGGGGCAGACCGAGCCGGGGGCTGTGGCCCGCCTGGACACGTCGGTAGACGAGAACGGTGGGCGGACCACCGGCCGCGTCGGGGACCGGGACGCGGTACGTCTTCGGCGGGTGGCCGGTCGGACCGACCAGCACCGGCAGGACGCGCCCGTCCAGGGGCCCGCCCACGAACGGGGTGTCTTGGCTCTTCACAGCACCAGTGTCCCCCTCACGCACCCGGTGCCCGGTGTGCGGTGCCGGGGTGCGGCAGGTGGTCCGCGTCGCCGACCGCCGGGAGCACGCGTCGCACCAGTGCGCCGAGCGTTCTCCTGGCGCTCTCCAGGGCCAGTGCGTCGCGTACCACCGCCGCGGTCTGCGCGTCGCGTCTGGCGGTGGCCACCAGGGCGGCCGTGAACTGGTCCACGAGCCAGTCCCGCAGCTCGTCGACCGGCGGCTGCTGGTCCTCGTCGAGCCAGATCAGGGAGGCGGCCTCGACGGCGGTGATCCACGTCCGTACGGTCATCCGCAGCCGGGGGCCCGGCTCCTCGACCCCGAGATGGCTGAGGATGTGTTCGACGGCGGCCCGGCGCACCCCGTCCACGATGGCGGTGGTGCGGGACGTCTCGACCACGCTGCCGCCCTGGAGCAGGGCGCTGAAGCCGGCGTCGTGCCGGCCGACGAAGGCGAGGTAGCGGTCCAGGGCCCGGCTCAGGCGCCGGGTGAGCGGCCCCTGTGGGGGCTCGGCGAAGCACTGCTGGAGCTCGTCTGCGGCGGAGCGCAGGGCGGCCTCGTACAACTGCTGCTTGCCGCCGGGGAAGTAGCGGTACACGAGCGGGCGGGAGACCCCGGCCACCTCGGCCACGTCGTCCAGCGAGACCTCCTCGGGGGCGCGGTGCGCGAAGAGGGACAGCGCGGCGTCGAGTAGCTGACGACGCCGCTCCTCGACGCTGAGCCGGCGGTACGAGCGGGTGGGGGCCTCGGGGGTCATGCTCCGCAGAGTAATCGTGCCGCCGAGGGAAGAGGCATCCGGCGTCGAGGCGCCCGGCCCCCGGAGGCCGACGCGGTCCGAACGGTCTCGACCCCGGACTTCCCCCGCTCTCACCTTCGCGCAAGCGGGGCCCAGCGACGGGCCGGCGCTGCCCGCCCGTGTCGAGACGCGCTCACGCCAGCAGCCCCGACGACCGCCACAGCCGTCGGCCCACGCCCTGCAGCACCCCGATGTCGTCCAGGAAGTCCGTCAGCTTCTTCGCGCCCGTCTGCATGACCTCCCGGCGGTGGCCGCTCGCCTTCACCTGGGCCATGGCCTCCCGCTTGTCCAGGCCCACGTTCGTGTACACCTCGGGATTCACGAACGCCACCGAGAACACCCGTGCGAACTCACCGGAGGTGACCCGCGTGAACTCCCGCGACCACCGCGGAGCGGTCAGCATCTGGCGGCGCAGCTCTTCGCGGGCGTAGCGCACGTGCCGCGCCTCCTCGACGACATGGATGCGCGTGACCCCGCGGATCAGCGGCTGCACCCGCTCGTCGGGGAACGTCAGCCGCTGCATCCAGTCCAGCACCTCCTCGCCGAGGAGCGTGGCGGTGAAGGATCCGGGTGTGGTCGAGATCGTCTTGAAGAGACGGCCCAGGTTCTGATGTACCCGGCTCACCGGGTACCAGGGTGTTCCGCCGTGCGCTATCAGCCGCGCGAACATCTTGGAGTGCCGGCACTCGTCCTCGATCTCGGTCAGCGCGTACCGCACGTGGGCGCTCGTCGCCGCCTTGTCGTAGACGTGCCGGATCAGCAACTGCATCAGGATGATCTCGAACCAGATGCCGAGCGAGGCGAGCGCCGCGGCCTCGTGCTGGGAGAGCAGGATCCGCTGCTCCTCGCCCATCCGCTTCCACAGCGGCGTGTCGTAGAGCGACACCAGCTCCGGCGGCCAGAACCACTTGCCGTCCTCGTAGGGCGCGTCCCAGTCCAGTTCCTTGTCCGGGTCGAAGGAGTGCTTGGCGGAAGAGACGAGCAGTCGCTCGGCCACCTGCTCCCGGTCCTTGAGCAGACCGAGCGCGTCGCGCAGCACATCGGCTTCCGTCACGGTCGTCATCGCTGTCCTCACCTTGTCGAACGGGACGCCGGTTGCCGGCGGTCACGCCTTATGAGACTGCGTGTCAGTAAGGACGTCAATCCCCCGCGCGCCACTTGTTGACGGCCCGTCTACTGCGTGTGAGCGTGGATTGCATGCCGACCTACGAGGTGTACGCCAACGACCCGGGAGATCCCCTCTGGCAGGTGCCCGCGAGCGGCGCGGCCCGTTTCAGCTGGGAGTACGACGACGGACGCGACCGGCTGCTTGCCCTCTACCAGAAGGGCAAGGACAAGCAGTGGGACGGGCAGAAGCGGATCGACTGGGACCTGGAGGTCGACCCGTACGACCCGCTCGGCGCGCCCGACGACGCATTGGCCCTCTACGAGACGCCGTACTGGGCGAAGATGACCGACCGGGACAAGGGCGAGCTGCGCAGGCACTTCGCCTCCTGGCAGTTCAGCCAGTTCCTGCACGGCGAGCAGGGCGCGATGGTGTGCGCCGCCCGGATCGTGGAGTCCGTCCCCGACCTGGACGCGAAGTTCTACTCGGCGACCCAGACGATGGACGAGGCGCGGCACGCGGAGATCTACGCCCGCTTCCTGCACGAGAAGATCGGGACGGTCTACCCGATCAACGACAACCTGCGCTCGCTCCTCGAGGACACGCTCCGGGACAGCCGCTGGGACATGCCCTACCTCGGTATGCAGGTACTCATCGAGGGCCTGGCGCTGGCGGCCTTCGGCATGATCCGCGACACCACGGACAAGCCGCTGCCGAAGCAGATCCTCGCGTACGTCATGCAGGACGAGGCCCGGCACGTGGCCTTCGGCCGCATGGCCCTGCGTGACTATTACAAGCAGCTCACGGACGCGGAACTGCGCGAACGCGAGGAGTTCGTCATCGAGGGCTGCTACCTGATGCGGGACCGCCTGCGTGGGGAGGAGGTGCTGGAGAACTTCGGCATCCCCCGGGCTCAGGCGCAGGAACTCAGCGAGAAGTCCCCCTTCCTCCAGCTCTTCCGGCAGTTGCTGTTCAGCCGCATCGTCCCCTGCGTGAAGGACATCGGCCTGTGGGGCGAACGTCTCCAGCGGGCGTACGTCGACATGGGCGTCTTCGAGATGGGCGACTCGAACCTGGACCTGCTGATGACCCAGGACGAGGAGTTGGCCGAGAAACTGGACGCGGAACGCTTCGCCGCGGAGGAGAAGGCCCGTGTCGCGGAGGTGGGGGAGACGATCGAGGCGGGGGAGGACAAGTGACCCGCCAGGCGAGGTCTGCCCCGTCTCCTAACGGGCCATGGCCCCGCCCCAGCAGGCGGGCCCCTGGCAGTTCCTCGGGTGCGGTGGCGAATTGAGCTGGTGTGGTGGCGAGTCCAGTACCGACTCCATCACCGCCTTCGCGATCGGCGCCGCGTTCCCGCCCCCGCTGATCTCGCCGCGCTCGCCCGCCGCGTCCTCCACCACCACCGCGACCGCCACCGCCGGCTGCGGCGCGTCGTCCGCCTGCGCCCAGGAGATGAACCAGGCGTACGGCTTCCCGGAGTTGCCGACGCCGTGCTGGGCCGTGCCCGTCTTGCCGCCCACCGTGGCGCCGCGGATGGCCGCCCTGTCGCCCGTCCCGTCCTCCACCACGTTCCTCATCATCTCCCGCAGTTGTGCCGCGGTCGCCGGGCTCATCGCCCGGTGCAGGGTGCTGGGACTGGTCACGGAGACCGTCTTTCCGGTCCTGGTCGTCGTCCTCTCCACCAGGTAGGGCGCCATGACCGAGCCCTCGCCCGCCACCGCCGCCGCGATCATCGCCATCTGCAGCGGCGTCGCCCGGGTGTCGAACTGCCCGATCGAGGAAAGCGCCAGCTGTGACGCGTCCAGCTTCCGGGCGAAGGTGCTCGGCGCCACCGCGAACGGGATACGCAGCTTCGGGTCGTCGAAGCCGAAGGCCGTCGCCGCGACCGTCATGTTCCGCAGTCCGATCTCCACGCCGAGCTTCGCGAACACCGTGTTGCACGACCAGGTGAACGCATACCGCAGGGACGCGTCCTCGCAGCCGATCGCCTCGTTCGTCAGCCGCGTCGTCGTGCCGGGCAACAGGTAGGGGTCCGGAGACGTCGTCCGGTCGTCCGGGTCCGTCACCACTCCCGTGTCCAGGGCCGCCGCGGCCGTCACCACCTTGAACGTCGAACCGGGCGGATACGTCTCCCGGATCGCCCGGTTGAGCATCGGCCGCGCCGCGTCCCCGTTCAGCCGCGTCCAGGCCCGGAGGACGGAGGCCGTCGACCCGGACAGCTCCCCGGGGTCGTACGACGGTGCCGACACCAGCGCCAGGATCCGCCCCGTCGACGGCTCGATCGCGGCCACCGCGCCGGTGCGCCCGGCCAGGCCCTGGTAAGCCGCCCGCTGCGCCGCCCCGTTGAGGGTGGTGACGACGTTGCCGCCGGGACTGCGTCCCCGTACGACGTCGTTCCACGCGGGCACCGGCGTGAGCAGCGGGGCGGTGCCCGCGAGCACCCCGTCCTGCGCGTTCTCCAGCAGCGTCGTCCCGTACACCTGCGAAGCGAATCCGGTGACCGGCGCGTACAACGGCCCGTCGGTGTACGTGCGCTCGTATCGGAACATCCCGCCCGTGTCCCGGGAGCCGGTCACCGCCCGGCCGTCGATGACGATGTCGCCGCGCGGCTGGCCGTACCGGGCGATCATCGGCCGGCGGTTGGCGGGGTTGTCCCCGTAGCGGGAGGACTCGACGATCTGCACCCGCGTCGCGTTCGCCAGCAGGGCGATCAGGAGCAGGGCGCACAGGGCCGCCGCCCGACGGATGGTGCGGGTCCCCCCTGGCCGGGCCAGGTCGAGCTCGTGGGGAAGGCTCATGGTGCCGCCGTCCCGTCGTACTGGCTGCGCGCCGAATCGCTGATCCGGATCAGCAGCGCGACGATGATCCAGTTGGTGACGAGCGACGAGCCGCCCTGCGCGAGGAACGGCATCGCCAGGCCCGTCAGCGGGATCAGGCCCGTCACCCCGCCGGCGATCACGAAGACCTGGAGCGCGACGATGGACGCGAGTCCGATGGCCAGCAGGCGCCCGAACGGGTCGCGCAGCGCCAGGCCTGCCCGGTAGCCGCGCTCCACCAGCAGGCCGTAGAGCAGGAAGAGCGCGGACAGGCCCGCCAGGCCCAGTTCCTCGCCCGCCGTCGCCAGGATGAAGTCCGACTTGGCGGCGAAGCCGATGAGGATCGAGTGACCGAGGCCGAGCCCGGTGCCGAGAGCACCGCCGGCGGCGAACGCGAAGAGGGACTGGGCGATCTGGCCCGCACCCTGGCCCGCGTCGATCGAAGCGAAGGGATGCAGCCACTCATGGACTCTGCTGTGTACATGCGGTTCCAGCCGGCCGACGGCGAGTGCGCCGAGGAGCGCGAGCAGCAGCCCGACGGCGACCCAGCCGGTACGGCCCGTGGCGATGTACAGCAGCACCACGAACAGGCCGAAGAACAGCAGCGAGGTCCCCAGGTCCCGCTCCAGGACCAGCACCCCGACGCTCAGCAGCCAGATCGCCACGACCGGGCCGAGGACACGCCCGGTCGGCAGTTGCAGTGGCCCGATCCGGCGGCCCGAGAACGCCAGCGCATGGCGATTGGCGGCCAGATACCCGGCGTAGAAGACGGCGAGAAACACCTTCGCGAACTCGCCCGGCTGGATGGAGAAGTCACCGACCCTGAGCCAGAGTCGGGCTCCGTTCAGCGGCGGGAAGAAGATCGGCAGGACAAGCAGGACGAGGGCGGCGACACCGCAGACGTACGTGTAGCGCTGGAGCAGCCGGTGGGCGCGCAGCAGCACCACGACGGCGACGAAGAGCGCCACGCCGACCGTTGACCAGTACAGCTGGGCAGGGGTCGCCCTCTCGCCCGGGGTCTCCAGGTCGAGGCGGTAGATCAGCACCAGGCCCACGCCGTTGAGCAGCACGGCGATCGGCAGCAGCAGGGGATCCGCGTACGGGGCCCGCAGGCGCACCGCGCAGTGCGCCAGCAGCGCGAGAGCGCCGAGCCCGGCGCCGTAATGGGCGGCACCGGGCGGCAGGGTTCCGTGTTTCGCGAGGCCGACGGCGCAGTAGCCGTACACGGAGATCAGGACGGCGAGAACGATGAGCGTGACCTCGATGCCACGGCGCCGGGGCAGAGGCGGGGCGGGTGCGGGGGCGGCCGCCGCCGTGTTCGTCCCTGACGTTCCGGGCTGGATCATGTGCGGAACGTAACAAGCGCCCGCCTGGATGTCCCGTTGTGCGAGACAATCGGGTCGTCCCTGTGGGGGGTCAGCCCGCGGGCCCGTCGGCCGTGTTCCGTACGTGTTCGGGGAGCGTCAGCGTGGTCACCGCTCCGCCGTCCGAGGCGTTGGCGAACTCCAGCCGGGCGCCCAGCACCTCCGACTGGCCGAGCGCGATCGTCAGCCCCAGCCCGTGCCCCTTCCCGCCGCTCTCCGTACGGAAGCGCTGCGGGCCGTGCGCCAGGAGGTAGTCCGGGTAGCCGTCACCGTGATCCCGTACGGTGACACGCGGGCCGTCGACCGTCAGAAGCACGGGGGCCCGGCCGTGCCGGTGCGCGTTCGCAACGAGATTGCCGAGCACGCGTTCCAGGCGACGCCGGTCGGTCTCCACGCGCGCGTCGCGCACGACCCGCACCTCGGTCCGGGTCCCCGAGGCTCGTACCACCCGCTCGGCCAGCGGCGCGAGCCGCTCGGTGTCCAGTTCGAGGCGTTCGCTCTTCGTGTCCAGCCGGGAGATCTCCAGCAGGTCCTCGGTGAGCGTGCGCAGCGCGGACACCCGGTCACGCACCAGTTCGGTCGGCCGTCCGGACGGCAGCAACTCGGCCGCCGCGTGCAGCCCGGTCAACGGGGTGCGCAGTTCGTGCGCCACGTCCGCGGTGAACCGCTGCTCGCTCAGCAGCTTGCCCTGCAGCGTGGACGCCATCGTGTCCAGGGCGCCGGCGACCGCCGCCACCTCGTCCTGCGGGCGCTTCGGGTCCTTCGTCCGGGGGTCGTTCACGCGCGCGTCCAGGTCGCCCGCGCTGATCCGCCGGGCCACCTGTGCGGTGTCCTGCAGTCGCCGGGTCACGCGGGTCACCGCGAACGCCCCGACGAACAAGGTCGCGCCGATCGCCAGAGCCGAGGACCACAGGATCGCCCGGTCGAGACCCGCGATGATGCGGGCCCCCTGGGCGTAGTCCACCCGCACCGCGAGCGTCCGCTCGCCGTCGGCGGGGCCCGCCGCCCACATGGTGGGCTGCGGGTCGCTGGTGCCGACCATCGTGCCGCGGTGCCCGTCCTGCGCCAGTTCCTTGAGCTGTCCCGGCAGGCCCGGCAGGTCGACGCCCGTTCCGCGTGGCAGCCGGTCACCCGCCTCGTACGCCCGGGTCGCCTGGACGAGTCGGTCGAGCGCCCGGCCGCGGGCCTCGCCGACGGTCTGGTCGGTGACCTGGACATGGACGAGCACACCGAGCAGGGCGGCCAAGCCGCAGCACATCACGGTGATGAAGGCGGCGGCCTTCCAGGTGAGGGCGGCGGTCCACTGGGGCAGTCGCCCGAGGGTCCGCCTCAGCGGGGTCACCGGGCGCTCTCCGAAGGAGTGGGCGGGGCCGGACGGCCCCTGAGCGCGGAGCGCACCCGCAGGATCTCGTCCCGGCCGGCCAGTATCGCGTGCTGGTGCGGGTCCCAGGTCCACACCGTGCGGAACTCGTACCCCGGAAGCGTCGACGGCGAGCGGATGATCACGTCCCGGCCCGCCAGCTCGACGCTGATCACACTGTCCGCGGTGCCCATGACCTGCATCAGCCTGTGGTGCTCGAAGGTGTAGACGCGCACCGCCAGCTGGTTGCCGGGGAAGCGGATGCCGAGCACCATGTCGTCCTTCCCGTCGCCGGTGAGATCCCGGTAGTACGCCCGCAGCAGCGGGCAATTCCCGCCGCGCGCGCCCCGCTTGCCGCATTCCCCGAGTCGATCTCGCGTCTGCCCGTACACCGCGTGCGGGCCGGAGTACATGTCCGGGTGAGCGGCGACCTCGGTACGTACGACCTCCAGCGGGTCCACACGGTGGATGTCGTCGCCCGCGGCGGTGATGCCCTTGAGCGTCTCGTGGTCCGCCATGCCGAAGTCGAGGGCGGGGGCGGAGGCCGGCGCCAGCTGCGGCCACAGCCTCACCGGGCCGACGGCGGTGGCGGTCGGGCCTGCGCCGCGCAGGGCGCCGGGGTCACCGCAGCCCACCAGCAGCAGGGCGGTGGCGGCGAGAGTGAACGCTGCGCGCACACGGCGGCTGGTGCCGCGGCGGGCAACGTCTGCCCGTAAGGGAGTGCCGGTCGTCGCGACGGGGCGGACGTTGCCTGCCGTGGCACTAGGGAACACGTCTACGTCCTTAGGGTCACCTGAGGGCCGGTTGTTCACTCTATGGCCGAGTTGTCCAGCTTATGGTCAGGTGTGGCGTACGGACGGCGACTCGTGGCCGGGTGACGGACGTCATTCCGCGAGTTCCTCCAGGAGGCGGACGGTGTCCAGACCGGCCCGCAGGTACTCGACGAACAACTCGTTGTGCAGCGCCCAGGGTCCGCGGCGGGCGCGGATCATGCCGATCGCCTCGTCCGCGGTGTGACCGGCCCGGATCAGCGCGTGCGCGACGACCAGCCCCGAGCGGTTGTAGCCGTGATAGCAGCGGACGAGGACCCGGCGGCCCTCCTCCATGGCGTCGTCGGCGGCCTGCGCGAGTCGTATCACGCCGGCGACCTGCGTCCCGTCGAGCGGCCCGTCCGGAATCGGCCACACATGATGCTCGACTCCGTCGTCCGGCCCGTGTCCCGGCAGCCGCAACAAGGTCAACACCAGGTCGAACTCGTCGCCCACGACGGCGAATTCCCGTTCTCCGGAACGCCCCGTGAACTCGTGGCAGCCCATCCACAGTCCGGGCACGATCTCGCTCCACGGGCTGTCCGGAGCGGGCACATCGGGTTGCATTCCGCGGGTTCGCAACGCGGCCTCCCACCGATTTCCCAACCGCTCACCAAGGTAACCGGGTTCTTGCCCGCTGAGCACCCCACCTGTTCCCATGGACGAGGGGTGGTGTGCATGAGCGGACTGCGAGTCATACCGACCTGGCGGCACGGCCAGGAACGTCTGTATGTGTGCGGCACCGACGGGAGCAGCGTCGCCTGGTACGACCGTGAGGCGGGCCGGGTCAACCTGATCGGCGAGGACCGGCGGCAGGACGTGCTCGACGCGCTCGGCCCGTTCCTGACCGGTCCGGTGACGGTGGGGCCACCGCCCGTTCCCACCCCGGCGGAACTGGCGCGGCTCTCCCTCCACCCGGACGACGACCTGGCGCCGAACAGGCCCGGCGAGGCCCTGGTGATCGCCCTGGACCGCGACCCGGGGCCCGCCCCCCGGCTGCGCCCTGACCCGCGACGCCGTGCGCTCGCCGCGGAACAGGCGGTCGGTGAGGTGCTGGACGGGCTGGAGGGCGCCGGCTGGCACATCCTGCACTCGGTGCCGCTGCCCGGCGGGGACCGCATCCACCACCTGGTGATCGGCCCCGGTGGCCTGTTCGCGGTGCACTCACTGAACGCCCGCCGGCAGCGGATCCTCGTCGCCGACCCGATGGTGACGGTGGGTCGCCGTGAGCCGCAGCCGCTGCTGCGCCGGGTGCGCGCCGACGCGGGCCGGGCCTCCTACGCCTTGACGGCCGAGATCCACCCGGTCCTGGCTCTGGTGGAGCCCGCCCGCCTGGAGGTCGCGACCCCGCTACGGCAGGTCCGCGTCCTGACCGGCACGGACCTGCCGGACCTCGCCCGCCTGGGTGGCGTGCTCAAACCGGCGGACGTGGAGGCCCTGCACGCGATGGCCCGGGACCGGCACACGTGGTCGAAAGTGTGAGAGTTCAGGGCAACGGCGCGGCGTGAGCCGGGTCGAGAAGTGGGGCCAGCAGGTCGCCGTACGCCTGGAGGCGGGGCGCGATGTCGGGTGCGCGGAAGACGAGACCACCGGGGGAGGCGCAGTCGGCCACCTCCTCCCACGTCACCGGCGCGGACACGGTCGGTTCGGTGCGGGCGCGCAGCGTGTAGGGCGCCGCCGTCGTCTTGCGGGCGGCGTTCTGGCTCCAGTCCACGAAGACCTTGCCGGGCCGCAGGCTGCGGGTCATGCGGTGGACGACGAGGCGGGGCAGCGCCTTCTCCGCCTCCACGGCGAGGCGCCTGGCGTACTCCGTGGTCCGTCGTGAGGGCGTCCGCTCGACCGCCGCCAGCAGGTGCAGCCCTTTCGATCCGGACGTCTTCGCGTACGCCTCGATGCCGTCCCGGGCGAGCCGTTCGCGCAGCCACACCGCGACCTCGCAGCACTCGACGACGGTGGCGGGCGTGCCCGGGTCGAGGTCGAAGACCAGCCGGTCGGCCTCGTCGGGCGCGTCGACGCGCCACTGCGGGGTGTGGAACTCGGTGACGAGATTGGCCGCCCACATCAGGCTCGCCAGGTCCTGGATCACCACCATGCGGGCGGGGCCCTCCGAGCGCGGGACCTGGGCGGTGGTGACCCAGGCGGGCGTACCAGGCGGCACGTTCTTGGCGAAGAAGATCTGTCCGTCCGGGCCGTCCGGGTAGCGCAGGAAGGACAGCGGGCGGTCGTGGAGGTGGGGCAACAGGGCGTCCACGATGGTCGCGTAGTAGTGCAGCAGCTCGCCCTTGGTGAAGCCGGTCGCGGGATGGATGACCTTCTCCAGGTTGCTGAGCGCGAGCCGTCGCCCCTCCACCTCTGTGATCGGCGTCATACGATGAGAATCCCATGAAACATGGTGATATTCGGTCAAATCCCATCGGGCCTATTGGAAAGGTGCGGCACGTGCGATCCATCTGGAACGGCGCCATCTCATTCGGCCTGGTCAGCATCCCGATCAAGTTGGTGAACGCCACCGAGAGCCGCTCGATCTCCTTCCGGCAGGTCCATCTGGAGGACGGCGGCCGCATTCGGTACCGCAAGTTCTGCGAGCTGGAGGACCGTGAGGTCTCGCACGAGGAGATCGGCAAGGGGTACGAGGACGCGGACGGCTCGATCATCCCGATCACGGAGGAGGAACTGGACCGTCTGCCGATCCCGACGGCCCGGACGATCGAGATCGTGGCTTTCGTGCCGGCCGACCGGATCGACCCGCTCCACATGGACGGCGCGTACTATCTGGCCGCGAGCGGAGCCCCGGCCGCCAAGCCGTACACATTGCTGCGTGAGGCACTCAAGCGCAGCCACAAGGTGGCCATCGCGAAGTTCGCGCTGCGGGGCCGCGAACGTCTGGGAATGCTGCGCGTGGTGGAGGACGCCATCGCGCTGCACGGGCTGCTGTGGCCGGACGAGGTCCGTGCGCCCGAGGGTGTCGCCCCGGACACGAGGGTCACGGTCAACGACAAGGAACTCGACCTCGCGCACGCCCTCATGGACACCCTCGGCGAGGTCGACCTGGGCGAACTGCACGATGAGTACCGCGAGGCGGTCGAGGAGCTGATCGCCGCGAAGGCCGCCGGAGAGGCACCCCCCGAGGCCCCCGAACCGGCGAAGGGCGGCACGGTCCTCGACCTGATGGCCGCCCTGGAGAAGAGCGTGCGCGCGGCGAAGGAGTCGAGGGGCGAGGAAGTCGCCGAGACGGGCGAGGCGGCCGAGGTCAGACGCCTTCCGGCCCGCAAGAGCACGCGCAGGGCACCAAAGGAGGCCGGGGGCGGCAAGGCGGCGCCGGCGGCGAGGAAGACGGCGGCCAAGAAGAGTGCGGCGAAGAAGACGACCGCGAAGTCAGGGTCCACGGCGAGGAAGACGGCGACGAAGAAGACGACCGCGAAGAAGACGGCGGCACGCAAGCGCACGGCCTGAGTTCCGGCCCCGGACGCCGCGCTTCGAAGACGCGCCCTGTGCCTGGGGGACGGGTCCGCGAACTCCGGGCCGCCCGTCGTGGTGGTGCGCCGGTGATCAGTCGTGTCACCGGATGTGCCACGGAACCCAGGCTGTTCCGCGGCACATCGGCGTGCGTGCCTGGAGACTCAGCCCTTGATGTGATCGCCGGCCGGCGTCGACTTGGCGTCTCGCTGGCTCGGGATGGCCGCGAGAGCTCGCGCCGCCATACCCGCCCGGTGTTCGTCGGCCGCCGCGCACAGTGCACGGGCCGCATCATTGAAGCGGACGACGGACGGCGGGTCGGAGGGACCCAGCAGGTGCAGTTTGAGCTCGGCGCGGGCCTCGGCGTAGGTGTCCTGCTCGGGGTGGCGCACGGACTCCAGCAGCGCCGGGATACCGGAGCCGTCCGGAGTGAGGACGGCGCCTGCCCGGACAGTGGGGAAGACCTCGCGGAAGTCCTGCTCGGACAGGCCGCTGGTGTTGGCGACGGCGTAGGGCTTCTCGCTCGCCAGATAGTCGGACACGACGCTGGAGACATCGCTGATCAGCACGTCGGCCGCGTTGAAGCAGGCGTTGACGGTCGGTCGCGCCCCGGTGATGATCTGGTGCTCCCACGCGGGGAAGGAGGCCCAGTAGGCGGCCTCCCATGCGGCGGTCGCGGCGGCCACGGCCGCGGCCCGACCGGGTTCCGGGACTGTCTGGAGCAGCATCCGCTCCGCGTCGTCCGCGCTCACTTTGAACGAGGACGTGGTCAGTCGGTCGAGCTCGGCGGCCCGGCGGGCCAGTTCCGTCGCCGCGGAGGGGGCGGGCCGCTCAGTGGGGCGTTCCGTGGCACGGAGAGCGTTCGCGGCGCGGATCATCTCCTGGATCCAGGCGTTCGCGGTTGCCGCCCGGGGAACGACCGAGCCGGTCAGCGGGTGCGGCTTGTACAGCAGCCGGACCCCGGGGTCGGCCAGGAGGGCGCGGACGATGTTCTCGCCCGCCTCGATGATCGAGGTGTTGCCCGGGTTGCCGTCCCATCCCTCCCACGTGGGGGCGTAGAGAACCGTGGTGTACGGGCCCACGGGCGCACCGGTGTACGGCTCGATCGCGTCCAGTTGCGGACGTCCTATCTCCACGACGTCCCTGTCGTCGACACCCACGTCCGCCAGGGCGTACCGCTCGCGCGCCGCGGGGCCGGCCACCCACACCTCGTCGTACGCCTTCGCGTACGGATTGCAGCTGGACAGCTTGTCGCTCTCGCCGTGATTGACGAACGCGTGCTTGATGGTGGGGATCCGCAGCACCTGCGAGGTCTTCCCCGAGTTCGACGGGTGGATCAGCATCTTCAGCGTGGAGTGCTCCAGCCTCATCACGTCGGCGACCTTCGGCAGGCACACGATCGGGATGTCGGTGGACGCGATCTTCTTCACCATGAAGCGCTCACGCAGGACGATCAGCGGACGGCCCTCCAGCCGGGCCAGCGGCTCCAGCCACATGTTCGCCTGATAGGCCGAGCTCGAACCACCGGAGAAGTACATGCCCACCGTCGGCTGGTACTCCGCGAGCCAGGTCTCGAACCACTCCAGCGCCTGCTCGCTCGTCACCGGCCTGCGTCCCGGGAGCAGCCGCAGCATCAGCATGCCGACGCCCACCACCGCGAAGGCAGCGGACAGGGCGATTCCCACGGCGGCCCACCGGGCCGAGCCGGTCGCCAGGGTGACCAGCAGGCCGGCCGTCGAGGGCAGGCCGAACTTGAGGAGCCGCTGCCCGGAGCGCTGCATCAGCAGGGCCGGGGGAGCGGGGCTCAGCCGCAGTGGGGAGGCGTCGATGTTCCGGGTCACCACCGGCAGGGTGCGGGTGCGGCGTACGAGGAGCGCCAGCGCCTGGCACGCGAAATGCAGGCCGTAGAAGAGCAGCAGACCGCAGACGAGAACCAGGTACGTCACCGTGAGGTGCTGCTCCTCGACGCGCAGCAGGCCGGTCACCAGCAGGAGGTCCCGGACGACCTGGCGCACGGTCACGGTCGCGTGCAGCTTCCCGAGGGCGGTGGCCATGCCTCGCTGCCACCGGTGCAGAGCGAGGTCCGCCGCCACCCCGGCAGCGGTGGAGGCCGCGAGCAGAGGGACGTTGGGAAGGAGGGCACCTACTGTCTGAACGGCGAGCGACAGCACGAGCACCGTGGGTAGGAGGAGGCGTGCCGCTGCGATGCGCAAGCGAGGGGGCAGGGGCGATCGTGACACTTCGCGGGCTCCAGGCAATTCGACATCTCAAGCACAGACTTGCTGACTGGCGCGATCACATGGCCGCGTGCCGGAAGCCGATGCATACGGATGGTCTTTCTTCAAGCAGGCGTTCGGACTTTACCTGCGATGCCTCATCCTCGGCTCTGGGGGTCGGCTGGAACAGAGGGACAAGGGGGTCCCCGCCGGGTTGAAGCCGACTACGGCGACCTCTGCGGCACGTACGTCGTCGCCCGCCCGGTTCGCGGGGCCGACTGCCGCGCCCTGGCCCGCGGATCCACGCGTGCTACCCGACAGTATCCAGCCGATGGTAGCCGAAGCACGGCGGCCGCCCGCCACGGCTACCGCGGGGTGTTCCGGCAGGGCTGCTCGTCGGCCCCTCCAGGGGGCTCATGACCGTGTGGCAGTCCCGCACTCCGCATCGCCGGCCTTCCGCATACGCGACTCCATCGACGTGCTCCGGTCGTACGGGTCGACCTCGGGGCCGTCTCCCGGGTGTGTGGCCGCGCGCTCCGCGCCGAACTCGGGGGTGAGGTAGCCGGTGGAGGTTCCGCAGCCGCCGTTGGTGGTGTCCACCTTGTAGGAGACGAGGGAGAACGTACCCGGCTCGATAATGATCTTCGCCGGGTCGTCCCAGCTCATCACGACTTCGCGGCGCACGATCGTGCGCGTGACCTCGTCGCTTCCCGCCGCAGCGCGGACGACCGGATACACGTACGTGACATCGGTGGTCATCTCCACGCACCGCGCTTGCCTTCCCGGTACGTGATCCGTCCTCGTGTCTTGACCACATCCCCGACAAGCCGGACCTTCGCCTTGTCGAACCGGCTGAACAGCAGCAGAGGATCGTTCTTCCTGCTGGGCGCACGGAACGCGGTCGCCAGGTAGTCCTGGACATCCTGCTGATGAGGGTTGATCGACCCGATCGCCTTCCTCGGCCGCTCTCCGCGCAGCACACCCCGATCCAGACTGGACGCGGCAAGGAAGTCCCGGGTCTTCTCGAGCGCCTGCGTGACCTCTCTCTTGCTCATCCAGCCGGTCGCCCGTGCCTCAGGCAGATTGATCCCGGCCGCCCCGTCATCCCACCGCGCCGCCGGTGACCCCCTGAACGGGTGCTCCAGGGTCGGAGGCCGGACTCCCGCTTCCGCCGGCGGTGGCTGGTCCGGACGTTTCGACTCCGGGGCGAGCGGCGCGCTCTCGTCGCCTCCGCCTCCGAACCATCCGGCGACCCGCCCTGGATCCAGCGCGACGACCAGCAAGGCGGCCACGATCAGCAGCCCGACCGCGTACCAGCCCTTGCCTCTTCGCCGCCGGGCCGGTCGGTGACCTCGCCACGGCTCGGGGGGGTCGGTGTTCTCCTGCAGCCGCCGCGCCACCATCCTGGCCCGCGCCGACGGCTCCTTGGGTGCGCCCTGAGTCCCGGCCTCGGCTTCACGAAGGAAGCGTTCCCACTCGTCGTCCGGTATGGACTCCCCGTCCTTGCCCACGATGGGCCCATCCCTTCTCAGCGCACCCGGTTGCTCCCAGGGCCGGTCATCTGCCGTGCATCGTCACACGGCTCGGCTCGGCCCCATGATCGCTGCCGGTGCGGCCCCGGCTCAAGGGAGCTACGGGAAAGGCCCGCAGAGGGTTCTCGCCTCACATTCCGGCGGGGTGTCTTGTCGTACTGACGAGGCGAACACATCGCTCAGCGAGCAGGAGGTGCGGGAAGTAACCGTGACCCGCTTCCTCGTCCCCCGTGACCGCGCCGGACGGCAGCGTCTGCTCGTGACGACCTGACACGCACGATCAGCCTGGAGGCGCCATGACCACCCCGGTTCCGACAACCACACCGTTCACCGAACCGGTACCCGCAGAGCGCCTGGAGCGGGCGGCCGACGCGCTGAAGGAGAAGAATTTCGCCGTCGAGATCCTCGATGACGCCGCCGCCGCGCGGGCCCGCATCAAGGACCTGATTCCCGAGGGCGCCACCGTGTTCACCGGGGCCAGCGAGAGCCTCCGCCTGTCCGGCATCGACGAGGACATCAACAGCAGCGGGCGATACGACTCCGTCAAGGCACGCAGTTCGTCCATGGACCGCGCCACCCAGTTGACCGAGATCTGGCGGATGCTCGCCTGTCCCGACGTCATCGTGGGCAGCGTCGCCGCGGTCACCGAGACCGGCTCCCTGGTGGCCGCCTCGGCCAGCGGAAGCCAGCTCGCCGGCTACGCGGGCGCCGCCCCCAACGTGATCTGGGTCGTCGGAGCACAGAAGGTCGTACCCGACCTGGGCACCGCGCTGCAGCGCATCGAAGACCACTGCGTCCCGCTGGAGAACGAGCGCTGCATGAAGGCCTACGGGGTGCCCGCTTCCCTCAACCGCATGCTCATCCTCAACGCGGAACCCCACCCCGGGCGCGCCACCGTCCTGCTGCTCCGCGAAGCCATCGGATTCTGACACCGCCAGGAGTCGGCTGCGCGGCAGCCGACTCCCCTGTACCAGCGGCTCATCGAAAGAGGTCAAGCGCACGTGACAGGTCCAGTACACCGGGCGCCACGTCGCAGTCGGCCGACGGGAGCACCGCCGGTGGCTGGTCACTCGACCTCGCCGGGTCTGCTTACGGCTTGAAGTACTCCGACATCAGGCGGCTGACCCATTCAGGCTGCTTGATGTCCACCGGGCAGAACTCCGCCATCGTCGGCTTCAGATCGATGACCGGGGTGCCCGAGACCGCGTCGAGGCCCATCACCGTCAGTTCGCGGCCGTGGACGGATTCGATCTGCGGACGGCACCCCAGTTGTCCGTGTGGTGGATGTCCGTCCGATTGTTCAGGACCGTACCTATCGGTGTGATCTCGAAGCTCGGCATGGCCAGAGGCTATCCCCACCGCGCCCATGCCGACATCGAGGCGATCGGCACCGCCTTGGCCATGCGCAATGCGTCAACGAGACTGCGTCCAAGGGTACTTGCCATCGAACGGTGAAAACTTGATCCACCAGAGCGGATTCGCCGCCGGGTAGCCGTGTGCTGCTTTCGGAATGCCGGAATCGGAAAAATCAGTATCGGCCCGACCCGACAGGAAAAGTCAGAGTCTGAGACAGTGCCTATCCCGACGGGAGATGTGGGAGCCTTATTCCCTGCCGGAAAGGTCCTGTATTTCCTCCGGCGATGAGGCCTTGCGGAGTGCCCTGCGCACCACTGGCCGCCTCGCCGCGCTCAACTCCTCAGATGCAGCCAACGACGCGTTCGTTCCATAAATTCATCTGATAGCTTGAGCGCAACACGCAGGCTGGAACGGAGGTATGAGGGGCTGGTCTGGCCTGACCCGGTCGAGGGCGCACCCCTTAAACAGGATGCTGCAACTCCATAAACTCGAGCGCTACAAAGACGACCAGGGAAACGAGATCGTCTACGACGGTGAGCTCATCGAGAACAAGATCGACATCCGGTTCAAGGGGTCGAACAACAAACTCACCATCAGCGCCAAGGCGGACATCAAGGACCTGCTCGTCACCTTCTCGGGAGACAACGGCCAGATCGAAATCGGGCCGACCACGAAGAAGCGTGCCGGTCTCCGCTTCGAACTGCGCTGCGGGCACGAGTCCCGGATCTCGATCGGCGAGAACGTGGGCTGCGCCGGCCGCACCTTCATCTCCGCTGTCGAAGGTGTGTCGGTGTCGATCGGTGCCGACGTGATGTTCGCCAAGAACATCGAGGTGCGCGGCGACGACACCCACCCGATCTTCGATGTGCGCACCGAGAAGCGGGTGAACCCGTCCCAGTCGATCGTCGTGGGCGAGCACGTCTGGATCGCGAAGCACGCGGTCGTGATGGGCGGCGTCACCATCGGCAACGGCTCGGTGATCGGCTTCCGCTCCATCGTCACCTCGGCCATCCCCAACAACTGCATTGCGGTCGGAGCACCGGCGCGGGTGGTGCGGCGGGACATCGCCTGGGAGCGTCCCGAAGTCGTGCCACGCCGCCCGAACGAGGAGTATCCGCGCAAGGGGGAGAAATCCCCGCAGTACTGGAACCTCACCGAGGACACGGGGAATCCGGTGGTGAGGCCGCAGACCGCAAAGACGTCACGGCGGCTGGCTCGACACCTCCCGGCGCCGGTGCGGCGGCTGGCCCGGAAACTCCTGCCCCGGAGAAGTTGACGGCCGTCAGCTTCGCGCTGACAGATATTCGTCTGCCCACTCCGCCTCGAGAATCCACGGCGCTGGTGGGGCCGGCTCAAGGGCTTGCAGATGACTTCGGCGCGGACCTCGGTCCGCGCCGAAGTCATCTGCGGACGAGCGGCTTGCCTTGATCACGCACTGACGGCAGGCCGACGCGCGCACGTGAACGATCGAGGCCGGAGCCGCCTGGCTCCGGCCTCGGATCGCTTGCGCCGCAAGGGGCCGCGGGTTCTGCTACGACACCCGGACCGTCGACTCCAGGTGGGTCACCATGCGGTTGAGCCCGGTCGGCAGGTCGACCTCCGCGCGCCACCCGAGGGCAGCCAGCCGCGCGCTGTCGAGGCCCTGCTTCTTGGTCAGGCTGTAGGAGCGCGCGTCGGACTCGTTGCTGAACCGAAGCTGGAGCCCACGCTCCGGGCGCACCTCGGTGAACAGCTCCGCCAGGCGCCGGATCGAGACCAAACCAGCCGGGTCCGCGACGTTGTAGGCCGCCTGGTCACCGCGGAGCAGTGCGTAGAACAGCCCGGCGATGGCGTCAGCCACGTAGGTGTAGGTCCGCACACCGGAACCGTCGCTGTTGAGCACGATGTCCTTGCCGGCCACCACGTTCGCTGCGAAGTCGGCCTGCACCCGCCCGTCGTCGAGCGCCATCCCCGGCCCGTAGACGTGACCGAACCTGACGACACGGCTGTCGATGCCGTACTGCGCCTGGTAGGTCGTGCAGATCGTCTCCGCGGCGCGCTTGCCCTCGGCGTAGCAGGCCCGCGGGTTGAGGATGTCGAAGCCGCCGTAGCTCTGCTCGTCGATGAGCTCGGTCTCCGGGGGCTGGGCGCCGTAGACCTCTGCCGAGGACATCAGCAGGAATCCGCGGCTGGCCTTCGCCACGCACAGGTCGAGCAGGTTGAAGGTGCCCAGCAGGTTCGCCTTGATCGTCATGACCGGCTGGCTGCCGTGCAGGGCGGGCCGCGCGGCGCTCGCCCCGTGGATCACGTAGTCGACGGGGCCGGGCAGTTCGAGCGGATCCGACACGTCCTGGACGACGAGGTGGAAGTCCGGGCGGTCGAGCACGTCCGCGAGCAGCCGCCTGGCCTTCTCCTCGTTCCGCACCAGACCGTGCACGGTGATGCCCAGCCCGTGCCGATCGTTCAGTGCGAGCAGGGTGTAGACGACGTACGACGGCAACATGCCGCTGGCCCCGGTGACCAGCACGGTGGTTCCGGAAAGCTCGTTCCACGGCAGGTCACGGTCGAGGATCTCATCGAGGTCGTGCGTCACGACCGAACTGGAGATGGTGCTCACTGAAATCACGTACCTACGATCTGCTGGTTCTCGACGATCTCGAAGAACGTCCGGCACAGGTAGAAGTCCTCGGCCGTAGTGATCTTGATGTTCGAGCGGGGGCCGACCACGCGGTAGATCTTGTGACCGTACCGGTGCATGAGTGAGCACGAGTCGATGCTGTCGTGCTCGCCCTCGGCGACCGCCCGGTCGTACAGCGAGAGGATCTCGTCGAGCCGGAAGCTCTGCGGGGCCTGGGCTGCGTATATGTGGTCACGCGGGATCACATCGTCGATGTGCTCGTGCTCGCTCGACACCACGGTCTCGTTGAACTTGGTGCACGTGATGGCGGAGCCGTGCTCCCGGACCGACTCGATGTTGGCGCTGATCAGCTTCGCGTCGATCAGTGGACGCACGCCGTCGTGGAACAGCACGATGGTGTCTTCGGGGCAGTCCGCGGCGACCGCCGTCAGAGCCTTGTGCCGCGATTCCTGACCGGTCTTGCCACCGTCGACGAGCCACCTGACCTTCTCGATCTCGTACCGCTTCAGCAGCTTCGTCATGTGCTCGCGGTACTCGGGAAGGATCGCGATGGCGATGCCGTCGATTTCCGGGTGCGCCTCGAAGTGCTCGAGGGTGTGGATGATGATCGGCTTGCCGTTGATCTCAAGGAACTGCTTCGGGAGGGCGCGGGAGTTCATCCTCGACCCGATACCACCGGCGAAAAGCAACGCCACGTTCACAGCTCATACCTCCGACTGGTCGCTGAGCGGTTGGTCGCCCACCGCCGTGTCATCTGCGACGGGATTGAGCCACGACTGCTCGCCACCCGTCTCTCTGTCGCTGGGATCGCCGAGGACCAGCCAGTCGATCACGCGGTCCGCCGAGTTGGTGTCGACGTAGTCGACGTTCTCCCGCCGGAATTCCTCGATCTTCGAGGTGTCGTAGTCCTCGTTCTGCAGGGCCTTGAGCAGTTCGGCGAAGGTCACGCAGATCTTGCCGGGAGCCACGGAGTCGTAGTCGCGATGGAATCCGCGGACCACCGAATAGCGTTCCTTGTCGTACGCGTAGAACAGGATCGGCCTGTCGAGCAGCGTGTACTCGTATATCACCGACGAGTAGTCAGTTATGAGCACGTCGGTGACGTGCAGCAGGTCGTTGGTGTCCGGGAACGACGCGAAGTCCAGCAGCCGGTCGGAGTATTCCGCGGGGATCGGCACGGGATCCGAAATGAAGTGATGCATCCGGAAGAGCACGACGGAATCGTCCCCGCAGAACTCGTGAAGCTTCGCGAAGTCGATGCGGTCGTAGTCGTAGTGCGCGTCGCCGATGCTCTTCCCGCGGAAAGTCGGCGCGAACAGGATGATCTTCTTGCCCTTGAGCTGCGGGTGGGCGGTGAAGAAGTCCTCGACAACCTTGCGAGTACGCTCCTTGTCGAGGAACGTGTCTATTCGGGGCAGGCCGGTCGGTACGACCGCCGACTCCTCGATACCGAAGGCCTCGGCGTACGTCGGCACAAGGTGCTTGGAGCCGGTGATCACATAGGTGTACTTGCGGTGGGCGTTGGACAGCTTCGGGGAACCGTATCGTCCGAACCGGCTGTAGCCGACCGCCTTGAACCCGCTTCCGGCGTGCCAAAGCTGGATGATCTTGGTCTTCGGGGAGATGCCCAACTGACCGAGCAGCCCGAAGTAGTCGTCCATCAACACGATGTCCGACGTCGCGAGCAGATAGATGACGCGAAGCGTGTTCCACTTGTTGGCCGTGTCCGGAATCCGGAACGAGTAGCGGAACGAGTACTTCTTGTCGAGTCCCCGCTCGACCATCCGGTCGTGGACGCGCGCCAGGTTGCCGCCGATCTTGGGGCGCATTTCGGACGCGAACAGGATCCTGTTGCCGCGTGGTGGATTCAGGCGGCGTGCGAGCGTGTAGAAGCGGTTGGCGAGCTTGCGGCGCCGGGGCCGTGGAAGTACCCGCAGCCCGAGTCGCTTACCGAGCGACTTCTTCGGCCCCTTCCCCTTCCCTCCCCCCGCCTTGCGGAACAACTGGTAAGTCCGCATCAGGAACTCGGGGGTCTCGTCGTTGTCCGAAATCCCGAACGAGATGACGTACGCGACACGGTTGACGTCGTAGAGGAAGGTACGGGAGTCCGCGTCCAGGCGGTCTGTATCACTGAGGTCGAAGTCGGCAGCGGGCAGCCGCTCGTCGCCGACCACCGGAACGATGCGCCAGGTGCCGTTCGGCACCTGGCCACGGCCCTGGAAGTTGGTGACGTTGATCTCCAGGTTGTGCTGTCCAGCAGCGATTTGCCGGGACTTGAGCGGGAATTCGCGCTCGCCGTCGACAATCAGGAACCGGAGGTTACCAGCGTCTCCGGTGAAGTCCGAGACGACCACGGTGAGAGTAAGGTTTACCCGCTCCCAGGAGATCGTCGTTACCGAACAATGTGCCATCGCCATCCTTCTATCCGTGAAACCGTCGTGCAGCTATCCGTGAAACGTCGTACATGAGGGCTCTTCGAACCTGATGGTTTGCTTCAGCCGCTCAATCACCGTGCGCATCCAGATGTGCCGGTCCATTGCCGGGTGCGGCAGGAGACTTCGACCTGGACGATCGCCCTCCAGTCGAACGGACGCAGCGGGACTACAGAAAAACCCGAGAGCCGACGACCCGTCGAGACCTGTGTGACGGCTACGCAGCCTGCCCGCATCAGGTGGGTGACCGTGCGAGTAGCGCGTACCGAGCGTGAACACTTCCGACGGGTCGCGCCCGGATGCCCACGTGAGGTGATCGCCCGACCCGCCAACTCCCCTAACGCAGGGGTGTAGGCGCTGCGGATGCAGGAGTGGTCGATGCCCGCTTCCTCGAGAGCGTGAGTCACCGCGTCGAGGTTCTCGCGGTGTGTGTGCCGCGTCGTCAGTGTGTCGTGCACGAACGCAGCGACGGCCTGGTGGTCGACGGCGACAGCGACCGGGATCCGGTCCGGGCCGGCGAACAGGTCCCGGCGACGGCTGGTGGCTCGGCTCGCGCGAAACCGGTCGATTTGCCGCGGGATCACCGCCACGTCGGAGCTCTCAGGCTTGACTTGGCTGCGCCCCTCGGGCGTGAAGCGCTTCGATATGCGGTAGCGAGTGCGTTCCGGCAGCAGTCCGCGGTACGCCGCGGCGTTGTGGGCCGACTCCGGGTTGCCGATGGAACTCATCCGCCATAACTTCCCGGACGGCAAAAAGTGATCATGACGCTGTTCCCCCGCCTTTGGTGAGGGCATGTCGCATCCGCTCCAGCGGTCTCAGCGCACACGCTCCACCGTTCCCAACATCTGTTCAAGGCCACGCGTCAGCGAGCACCCCCGACCAGCCGCGCCGCAGCCGATCTGGGCGCTTGTCAGCCGTCCTGTCAGGTGAAACGCCTCGCAGTCGACAGTGCATCCTGCGGTTGCAAGCGGAACTCGACGCTTCACGAGTTCTTCATACTAATGGTCCCGAGTGACAGGTCTGAACCCTATCCATTCCCTGTCCTGTTCATCCCGTTTGCTTTCCGGAGCTCAAATGTTCACTCCGTGGCTGTCTGGGCGCAGAGAAGCCGGCGGGCCCGACGACGGCTCCACGGGCCACCGGCCGCCGACCCACAGGAGACAGCCCTGCTCAGGGCGCAAGACGCGCGCCAGTTCGTGTGGGAGGCAGTACGACGGCGGGGCCGTGCTCCGTCGTTGATTTCGCGTGAGCTACGGCGCAAGGCCGCCGTGTGAGCCGCGCTTGATGCGGTTGGCCGCCCCGGCCTTGGCGAGAGAAGACGTTCGGTGTGGGATCGCCAGTACTTGGCCAGGTCGAAGTCCGAATGCACCGCGAACTCGTCGTCGAGCGGGTGGAGATCCAGGATCTGGCTGATCCGGTATGTGCGGGGGAGTCACCGCCGGCGTACGCGACCACGTACCACCGGCCTGCCTTGAGCGCGATCCCGTCAGGGTTCGAGCCGCTGCTCCACCGGCTCCGGGGCATACCAGCGCAGGTAGCGGACCTGGAGTGCCCGCCGCCGCCAGCACCGAGCCGAGCCCCAGCTCGGCCGCGGGCCCCGGCAGCCCGGCCAGGAACAACGCCTCCGCCTCCTGGGCGGTGAGCCCGGTCAGGCGGGTGCGGTAACCATCGACGAGTGCGTAGCTGCCGTCGTGGCCCGGCTCCCCGTACACCGGGACACCGGACGCAGCGAGCGCTTCCACGTCGCGGTGGATCGTGCGGACAGACACGTCCAGTTCCGCCGCCAGCTCTGCAGCGGTCATACGGCCACGGTTCTGCAACAGCAGGAGAAGGGAGACGAGTCGGCTGGCGCGCAGGTCGAGGAAATCTATCCCGATCCACTGACGGTTGATGTCAGTGGAGCGACCTTAGCCTCCTGCACATGGACAACAGCCCGACGAAGGGCTTCGCCGGACTGACCCTGCGGCTGTACGACCCGGCCGCCGACGTGTGGTCCCTGTACTGGGCGAGCAAGCGCACCGGCACGCTCTTCCCGCCTGTGACCGGCCACTTCCAGCCGGATGGCACAGGCGTCTTCCACGGCGACGACGAGCACGACGGCCGCAAGGTGAAGGTCCGCTTCGTCTGGTCGCAGATCACTGGGACCACCGCCCACTGGGAGCAGGCGTTCTCCGTGGACGAGGGGCGGACCTGGCTCACCAACTGGCACATGCACATGACCCGCCGGACCATTTGACCGAACCGAACGAGCCAGCCGCGCCCACGCCGTTGTGGGGCTTGCGGAGCGATTCGAAGGTACTCAGAAGGTACTCAGAAGGTACTCACCTGTGCGAAGAGCAGGTGAGCATTGGGCGTCTCGGCCGGCGAAACTCCTGCACCGGCGCCAAGTGGCCGATGCGCCACGTGACCTTCGGAGGCCGTATGGACTTGCTGTTGCTCCTCCACGAAGCTGTGACCGCCCTCAAGGCTCCTCTGGGAGAGGAGGACCGGGAACAGGGCTGGACCGATGATCTGCGGCGAGAGGTCCAGGAGGAGATCTCGATCAGTCGCTCGGCGCTGCGCCGCCATGGGTTGGGCATGGTGCGGTATCTGCGCCCCCGCTTTGATGAGTGGATGGAGCGGGAAGGCGTGCAGCCGGGGCGACTCCGAAGCCTGGTGTCCGACGTGCAACGGTGCCTCGTGGACGCACAGAGCATGGCGTAAGACGCGCGCCCGCCGAGTGGGCCTTTTGTTTCGTCGTGACGCAGTTGGCAAGGGGCGACCCGGCTGCCTGCTCCTGGTCGCCCCGTGAACTCCCTCGCTACGCCTCCTCGTCAACCGGACGCACGAATTCCAGCGTCCACGTCTCCTGGAATTCAGGCTTGGGAGGGGCTAGTTCGATCTGCGCGCCGCGGTATCCGGCTCGCAGGGCGAGCCCCTTGTCCGACAGGATCTTGACCCCGCCGAGGATCGACTCGAACGTGAACCGAGCCCATTCGGCGCGCGGCACGTTGTTGACCCAGAGCTTCTCTTCGGCGACCACGAGCCCCGCGCCCTCTTGGAGGGCCAGACGGATTACGTACGGTGACCCAGGCACAGGCTCGGCGGGCTCGATGGCCCACTCTTGCTCGATGGGGAGGGGATTCGGTCGGTCGACGATGACCGGAGCACCGTACTTGACGGCATGCTCGGTGGCCGTCACCTGGGCACCCGGGCCGATGATGTGGGCGTGGATCCTGTAGATGCCAGGCCGCACAGGGATCAGAGGCATGTGAGGGACCTCCTGTCTCTCGTGGCGCTCGCCGCTGACTTGTCACCGCGGGAGCAAGACCCACCATCAGGGACTGCCATGCCGCCGCGAAAGCGTAGAATTCGCCAAATTGGGTGAGATGCAGGCTAATCGGACAATCCTGCGAACTAGTCGCTGATTTAGGCGAGGCGGACCTTCGCCGACCCCTACGTGCCCCTCGATGCAACCCTCAAGGCGGCTGGGCGATCTCGCGAGCGCGGGGAGTACGGGCATCGCCAAGTGGTAGAGTCCCGCTCTTCGCCAGGTTCTCCTGTGCGGAGTCCCCGGTAGGTCGAACCATGTCCGATCCTCTTGACCCCGATCCGTACGCAATGTGGCGGCACGCGCTGGCCGAGGCTGACCGGGTCTTCGCGTCACCTCCCGAGCTTGACCGCCCGGTGGACGGCTGCACTTACTGCACTCCGGAGTCGGAGCTGCGCATTCTTGGTGGTGATCCCGCTGCCGTACCAGACGATCTCCTCGGGCATTTCATGCGCGAGGTCGCCAGCCACTGGGCAGCGGACCAGTACCCCGTCCTCTGGCGTCGTCTCATGCCCCGTGCGCTGCGCTACTGGGGGCCGGAGGGTCATAGCCTCAATCCGTCTAGCGAACTCGGTCATCTCGGCCGGCATGGAGCCAAATTCGTTGACTGGCCTGCGCCCGAACGTACCGTCGTAGAACAAGCTTTCCGGGCGCTGCTGGCGATGGCTCTGGTTGATGACCGAACTCCTTCGGACGTTACCGAACTCTTGGAGGGAATCGCCCACGCGACGGGTGATATGGAGCCGTGGCTGAAGCACATTGCTGGGCTTACCGGCCCCGAGGCGGACGCCGGGCTCGTCCGCCTCGCCTTCGACTGGGCGACCGACCTTCTCTGGGAGGAACTCCATTTCACGTGGTGGGACGACGGCGACCCCCAGGTGATCGCCGCCTGGCTGCCCACCCAGCGAGCCCGCATCGCCACCTTTGCCATGCGGCATCCGCGCTGCAAGACCGCGGCCGACGCGCTGATCGCGGTCGACCGACTCCAAGCCGGTGACCACAGTCCATGGCTTTACCCGTACGACATGAAGTTCCTCAGGCTGGCCCCATGAGCAGACGTCGAGGCGTGATCTCGGGCAGCGGCGGGGGACCGGACAGTGGCGGCACGGAGTTCACGGCGGAGGGCCTGGTGCCCCGTCCTGCGGGAGATCGACGCGCTCACGCGGAAGCTCGGCGGCTACGAGCGAGCCAGTGGGCGACGGCTGAGGGCGTTCTTCGGCTGTCTGTACTGCGCGGTTATGCGGCCCGGTGAGGCACTGGCCGACGTGCAACGGCGCCTCGTGGACGCACAGAGTTCGGCGTAAGACGCGCCCGCCGAGGTGCCGGACCCGCGTGACCGACGGTGGCTCCTGTCCTTGGTCCACCTCAACTGGACACGGCCTCTGGAATTTACCTACCGGTATAGCGGAGGTAGGAACAGTGATCACCCGAGTCAACGACGCACGCATTGAAGGCGACGATCGGGTTGCTCTCGATGTTGCTGGTCGAGATGCATGTACCCATGCCATTGTGGTTCGCCAGGCGCCCGGACGTGCCATTGGCGCGAACGTACTGGGTGGCGACAGCGTAGCCGTCGGCATAGGTGTCACACACTCTTACGGCGCCGTTTGCGCCATAGGAAAACGCTTCCGCGGAGACGAAGCCGTTCTTGTACGCGAAAAACACGTCGACGTCCTTTGCCTGGGCGCTTCCGGCGAGAGACAGCGAGCCTAACAATGCCCCAGTAGTGATCAATGCGGCCTTCGCCTTGAAATGCTTTACCATTCTCATTCTCGTCCTCCCATTTCGTCACGCGGGTCAGACGACGTCGGACATCGGCTCCACAGCCGGCAGCGCCGTGAGTCCGTCCGTGTGCCGCCATCCTCAGAATGGCGGGTGCCCCTGGGAGTGCCGTTAGCGGTGAGTCCACGGTTTCATAGCTGTGCGTCTACTCGGTGCTTGTCGGCGGCCGGGCACCATCAGGTGCCACAGTCGAGCCGCCCGGGCCGGTCTTGCTCATCCTCGGCGTGCCGGTGGTGTGTGGCCGGTGGCGTAGAGATGGACCTCGTGGCCGACACCCGCGTCGTCGATGTAGACGCGCTCGGCGCGGTACAGACACCGGCCCGACAACATGTCGTTCACGGCGCCTCCGCCAGGGCGTGGCCGACGGCTTCCGCGGGGATACGGGGGCCGCGGCAGCGAGGTGGCTGATTTCCATCGCTCCGTGGAACGGCTTTCGGGTGATCAGTTGACATGGAGGATGGCATAACGGTGTTATTGACATAACGACGTTATGCAGTGGGTGTTCGGGCCTGAACGTTCGCAGGTTCGCTGTCGGCGATGACCAAACGCACCGTGTCCTGGCCAGTGACGAGGCTGGTAGGGGCGGCCTGACGTGGTGCTGGCTCAGGCGGGCACCGCACGACGCGATCTGCTGACATCGCAAGACGAGTGCATCGGCTCGTGTACGAACAAGCGGGGGAAGAACATGCTGTTGGAGAGGACGATCCACACCGAGGACGTGCTCGGACCGGACCGGTTCGACTGCTGGCGTGAGCACGCCTCCCGGTCGTGTGCGCCGGCAGAGGTCGAAAGTGACCACGCGGCGGACTTCGTGGCGTCGCTCCGCGTCCTGGTCCTGGGGCCCGTACAGCTGTGGACGACTGAGCACCCACCGATGGCACTGCGGCGGACGCAGAAGCTGATCCAGCAGTCTGATCCCGAGGCGTACCTCGTCTCACTCCCTCTTCGCGGGACCATGAGGCTCACCGACTCTGATCGCGAAGCTGACTACGAGCAGGACGACCTCGTCCTCCAGGACACCTCACGCCCTCACCACGTGCAGACGATCACCGGCCACGGCCGGGGAACGGTCCTGGGAACAGGGGTCTTCGTCCCCCGGAAACTGCTGCCGCTGCCGCAGAGCGCCATCGACGGACCGCTCACGCGACGGCTGTCGGGGCGTGAGGGCGTCGGGGCGCTCCTTGCGCAGTTCCTCACCCAGGTGGCCCGGAACTCCGCCTTCTTCCGGCCCGAGGACGGACCTCGCCTGGGGACGGTTGTGGTTGACCTGGTCTCCGCGCTGCTCGCCCATGCCCTCGAAGCGGACAACTCGCTTCCACCGGAAACACGCCGACAGGCCCTCGTCCTGCGCATCCGTGCCTTCGTCAAGGAGCACCTGCACGAACAGCAGTTGACCCCTAGCGCTATCGCCGCAGCGCACCACATCTCCCGCAGTTACCTGTACCGCCTCTTCGAGCACGAGGAGGAGTCGATCGCCGCCTGGATCCGCCGTGAGCGTTTGGAACACGCTCGCCACGACCTCACAGAGCCTGCCATGCGTACCATCCCCATCCACGCCGTCGCTGCCCGCTGGGGCTTCCCTCGCGCCGCCGACTTCACTCGTGCTTTCCGCGCGGCCTATGGCTTGCCGCCCAAGGATTACCGCGGCTTGGCCCAAGCTCGTTGCTGAAGCCATCGGCTTGGGATGCCAGGGAGCATTCGGGCGCTGACCTGCGCAAACAGTCGAGGTATGGCGTGCGACCGGGGAGGCACTGGGACTTCGCCGCATCCCACCGGTCTCTCACAGGGTCAGCACAGCCATTTCGCACTGGAAGCAACCACTGCCCGTGGACTCTGCGCTAAGCAGTTGTGTATGGATCGCTAAGGACAGAAGGAAGGGTCATACGAAAGAATAGAGAAGAATTCAAAAAGGAATTTACAGCGCGATAGTGTGCGCCCGCAAGTGGGCAGCGGAATGAATGAAGCTGCGTAATCGATTGATCGCACAATGCATTCTGGTGAGCCCCGCGAGGGCCTGCCTGCGTACAGACCGATGACCAATTCCATTCCTTCAGGGAGTATTTCCATGAGCAAGTTCGCACGGGGAGCAGCGGTAGTGGGAGCGGGGCTCGCGCTGGCAGCGACGCTGTCGCCCGTGGCCCAGGCGGATGACCACGTGAATACCCGCGCCTCGGTCTCGCAAGCTGACTACATTGAGTTGATGGCGTACACCGCGGCCCCCATCTACGCGAAGCCCAGCAGCTCTTCCACGAGGTTGGGCATTGTTCAGGCGGGCGGAAAGGTCCGAGTCTGGTGCCAGGTGAAGGGGCCCTCCGGGAACATCTGGTACTCGATCCAAAGCCTCGCGTCCGGAGGGCACTATGTGTGGTCGGGGCACTTCATATCCCTGGCTAATCCGCCCAAGTCTTGCTGACCCACTGATCAGCGTCCCCACATCGGCCCCGTCGATTCCCTCGCGGACAGCGGCGGGGCCGCTCCACTTCCCGGACCGGCAGCCGGTCGACTCCACAGGGTCGATTTGAAACTCCCTGCAAAGGCGCCCGAAGAGGGGCGTCCCCTCCATTGATCTGCCCGTGGCTGACAGGGCTACGTGGCGAGTACCACGCGCGGGCTGAAGACTGCCCACTGGGGGAAAAGCGGGTGGTGCCGCTCCTGTCGCATCTGGTGGCGACCTGGAGGGAGCATGTCGCCACGTTCGGCGCGGCCGACGATGGGCGGTTGTTCTTCACCGAGCAGGGCCGGGTCATCGGTTACACCACCTATCACCGGGTCTGGCACGAGACTCAAGATTTCGCCCTGTCTCCCGCTCTCACGAGCACTCCGCTCGCGAAGCGGCCGTACGACCTGCGGCACTCGGCGCTGTCCACGTGGCTGTGCGCGGGACAGCCCCGCGCTGTCGAGGACCAAGGTGCCGCCGGGTACGGCGGGAGAACGTGGAACACCGTGATCTCGGGGAGCGTGCTCAGTTGGACAGTCGGATACTGGCCATGCCCGGCCAAGATCGACGTGCGGGGGTTGCCATGATCCGACGTGATGCGCTGGCGGAGTACGTTCGCGGGTCGCTGTGGGTGCTTCCCACCCTGTCCGTGGTGGCCGCACTGGTCACCGGGTCGGTGCTGTCCCTCGTCAAGACCGGCTCGGGCTCGCCCCTGGCGTTTCAGGGGACCGCCGACGATGCCCGGACGCTGCTGATCGGGATCACCGGGACGATGGTGACGGTCATCGCCCTGCTGCTGGGCCTGGCCGTGGTCGCGCTGCAACTGTCGTCCACCCAGTTCTCGCCGCGGCTGCTGCGCAACTTTCTCCGCGACCGGCCCAATCAGATCGTGCTCAGCGTCTTCGTGGCCACCTTCGCCTACAGCGCGGCCGGTCTCTACACGGTCGGTGTTTCGGGAGGGGGCCGCTCCGAGAACTTTCCCCGGTTTGCGGTGAGCGGCGCGCTCGTCCTGCTGTTCGTCAGCCTCGGCCTGCTGGTGTTCTTCGCCGACCATCTGGTGCACTCCATCCAGGTCGACGCGATCATGAGCGCGGTGGAGCGCAACACCGTCCGGGTGATCCGCGATGGGGTGTTCGCGGGTGGCGAGGATGTCGTCGACGTGCCGGAGTGGGCCGTGGCCATTGCCTCCCACCGCTCCGGGTACGTACAGGTGGTGCGCCCGCACCTGCTGCTGCGGACCGCGGCCGAGCACGGCGTCTGTCTGCGGCTGCGGCCCCGGGTGGGCGAACACGTCGTCGAGGGAACGACACTGGCATGGATCTGGCGGGCTTCACCGCATGATCCCGCTCCGGCCCCTCAGGAGTTCTCGCGGGTGATGGCGGCCGGCGTCCGTATCGGATTCGAGCGCACCCTGGAACAGGACGCTGCGCTCGGAATCCGGCAACTTGTCGACGTCGCCTGCAAGGCGCTGTCTCCGGCGGTCAACGATCCGTACTCGGCGGTGCAGGCCATCGACCACCTTTCCGTGATCTTCTGTGTGCTCGCCCGGCGCCCCCTGGGCAACCACGTCGTCCGCGACGCCGGCGGGGCCGCCGTGATCATTCCCGGGCGGCGGTTTCCGGAATACCTCGCCGTGATGTGCGGGCTCATCCGACGCTACGGGGCCCGTGAACCGACCGTCGCCCATGCCCTGCTCCGCCTGCTGCACAACTGCGCCACCGTGGCCGCCGACGATGCCGAGCGGTCGGCGGCGATCGAGGAACAGGCCCGCATCGTCATCGCCGACGCGGAGCGAGAGGTGGCGCAGCCGACCGACCTCGCCCTCGCCCATGCGGAGGCGGAAGCCGTACGCCGGCAAGTGGCCAGGAACCGTTCGACCGCTCACACCCCCGACAACCGACCGGACGGGCCACCAACTCCCTGACCACGTCGGCAGGCAATGCCGGCAGTCCTGCAGCGCCACGGCTTGTTCCCTGCGCCGACCTCCGGCGCGACCTCCCGTGCCACGCCCTCGGCTCGATGCCGCCACGCTGTTCCTCCGTCGTCGGCTCAGATGCTTTCCCACAGGTCGGCGAGCCACCTGGCCACCCCGGGCGCGCCCGCCAGCAGAACCGGCGACTCGAAGGAGAACGCTGTGCCGTCGGCACCGAGGACCGCCCGCCCTCGTTCGCGACACAACGCCACCCCGGCCGCGACATCCCACGGCTTGGGGGCGATGCACATGCAGGCGTCCAGCCAGCCCTCCGCCACGCCCGCCAGGTCCAACGGGCGGCAAGAGATCGCCAACCGCAAGATCGAAGAGTTGTTGCGCGAAACGAGTGATCACACGCGTAATCCGTTAGCCCCCAGCCTGCGGCGAATTCCAGGGGTCGTTGCAACACAGGTGATCAACTGGCTGTGGCCAGGAGCTTAGCGAGGCGCTCGGCTGGGGTTTCCCAGCCGAGCGTT